>JAPLOC010000109.1 GCA_026692825.1 Planctomycetota bacterium
ATCCACGCTTCCCCGAGGCGTGCGGAAATGGGATCGGTCTTGGCCAGCTCGCTGAGAAAATTCACCACATCCGCTGGCCAGTCCTTTTCGATTTTCAGGACACGTGTCGGGCTCTTGGACGCGGTCAATCGTCCACGTTCGGCAGTTTGTGGACTTGCCCCAAACACGAAGTTCAAAGGTGTAGGGGAAGACACGATCGCATCCGCGTATTTCCACTGTCCGGCGGCCACACGTCTGACGAATGCATCCTCCGCAAACTGGTAGAACAGGGCGTTACGGCGTTTGCGCCCCGCCTCTTTCTTCTGCAGAATGGAGTCCAAGTCAATCCGACTGTAGTCGCGCGAGACATCACTCAAGTAAAGCTCGGTGTTGGGACGAGTGCCGATGCGATACGAGACCGCTGAATCTCGCCCGCTGATGAGTGCATCCACAATTTCGATGAAGCCGCGCACGCGTTCGTCGTCGCCGGGATACGGTGCCTTGCGCTGGAGCGTTTCGAACTGGTCGAGTGTGACGAAGACGTAGGTTTGTTCGCTGATGACTCCCGCCGCTCGCAATGCTTCAGTCGCAGCAGAAAGCGGTTCGCCCAAGAGATTGCGACTGTTTTCGATTTCGGGTGACAGTTTGTTTCGTGGATTCGTGATCAATCGCTTATAGGCTGTTACCCGCTGATTGACCGCCTGGCGAAGTTGGTCTACCGATGTACGGCCGGCAAGGAACTCGCATCGCGGATCGTCCGCCAGCAATGCGACTGCACGATCGAGTTTTTTTAGATCGCCTGTCACCCCGACTTCATCCAGCCGATCCAGTGCGTTGGCGTTTGCCAATGCTCGAATCATCGCATCAGCAGAGTCAAAAAGGTCTCTCAGTACCCAGCAGTTCACGAAATCGGCAAAGCACTGACACGCCAGTTGGTTGTTTTCCTTGGCGTCGCTGCTGAGCTTGATCCCACGCAATTTGAAGGCGTTACTCTTTGACAGGTTGATCCCTGCACCGATGAATCGTCGACTTCCGACGGGCAGCGGATCGTCGATCTTGGGCAGGCCAGGTCGTCGTGACCGCTGCTGCCAGAACTGCAACCGGACAAACGTGTCCAAGAGCGAGAGCAACATCGACTTTCCTGTACCCTGCATGCCTCTCAGCTCGACATGACCCGGCAAGAACAACGATTGGACATGGGGAACGAGAACCGGGCTAAAGAGGGCGGGGATGTCCACGGCCTCAACGCCTTCGGTCAGATACAACGTGTGAAATGGGTTGATGACGCTGGTCATGTCACGTTTCTCGATTCGCACGCGGGAACAATGGCATCCACTTTCCTGCTGACGCAGTCTCATCCGCCATCCGGTGTAGAATCGGCGGCACATTGTTGGGGCAATTCAGGTAAGTCAGCACAAGAATGCCCATGTCTCCAAACCCGTAGGGTTTGTCGTAGTTTTCCGGGCGTTTTAGCAACTCCCAGGTTGACTCAATGATCTCAGAAACAGCGGCCAAGTCTTTGTGAATCTCACCGTCGGCTGTACGCGGCCGGAGCCTCGCGGATGACGAAATGCGGTAGTATTCCTGGAAGTCAAGATGCGAATATTGCTTTCGCAATTGTTTACCGGCCTTACAACCTTCGTCCGCGGAGATCATCGGGCAAATCAGGACGGGAGTATCTTCGAGATGCCCGACACCTTTCGCGGCCTTTGTCATTTGGGTTCCGCTACCAACGAAGTCATCCACGGCCACAATTCTGCGGTAACACCTATCGCCGTTGTTTTTGACGGCGTAGACGTACTTGTCAAATTGTTCGGCGTCGCCCAACTCCAATAGCACCCGAAAATCGGGACGAAGACTTTGTTCCTCTATTCCGTTGATTCGCATAAAGCTCCCCAAGTCCATACCGGCGAGGCTGCCGAACCACGTATGCCGAACTTCATCAGCCAACTTACTGCCAATCGCTGGATCCTTGATGTCGAGGCAAGCGGAGTCGATAAGCCACCTTGTGATCGGGCCTCGGAACGCCGATTCGTACATGCTGTGAAGTTCACTCTTGCCGACAAACAGAAGCCAGGGGACGAGTCGGAAAAGTGCCTGTTGATCTTTTGCTGTTTTAACGTTATTGACCCACGCCGCGAGCCTCTCCCAAAACGGCGGCTTTTGGATGAACGGCTCATATTGCGAATATAGTTCGTTGCCGAGGAACCGAATCAGATCGCGAAGCGATGCTAATTCGAGGTCGAATTCCGTACGCTGAGTCCACTCGCTTACCAACTCGTCGATCGACTTGATTCGGTTTGTCGTTTGTCCGCGAGACATCGCTTCCACCTTCATCTCAGAAACTCTCGGACCGATTCCGCGAGCTGCTTTGCCAGCGGTGGTGGAACCGCGTTGCCAACCATCGTGAACTGTGCGGCCCTAGTTCCCGAGAATTCAAATTCATCGGGGAACCCCTGGATTCGTGCCGCCTCACGGACGGACAAACCCCGGTGCTCCTCGGGATGCAGGTAGTACCTCGGATCACCGAAACGCGTATCCACCGCCGGTGCAGGATGATCCCATGACAAGCGCCGGTACTTTCCGTTGAAGGTGTGAGACAGATCGACGCGTTTTCCGATCTTCCTGAGATATCCTTGCCGCAGAAGCCGTTCGACAGGTTTGCTGACGTCGCCGCCGCAATGCTGAGAGATATCGCGGAGCATCAATGGGTCGGCATCTCCACTTGCACGCAGCCGAAGTTGCCTTCGAAGTCTCCTTATTGCACAAAGGACTTGCCGTTCTTCCGTACTTGTACTCCCGAACACTTCAGGAATCTCCCAGGTTGGCACTGCCCGGTCGCCGGCTCGCACATTGCAGAGTTTTTGATAAGGCGCGATGCGCTGGGCAATTTTATAGTCCGGGGTCTGGCGTCTAAGTTCGGCGGGCTCGTGATTCGCCTTGCCATCGAGCTGCGTCAGGGCAGTTTTCAGATCCGCATGATTGCCTTGCTGAAAGGCGGGAAACGACTTCTGCTTTCCCCTCCACGCCACGAGCAAAACGCGTCGTCGAATCTGGGGGACGCCAAATTCGGAACAGACGACTGTGCGGGAATCAGTCAGGTACCCACTCGCAACGAGGAAATTCGTTGCGGTTTCCCAGTAACCGCCATGTTTTCCGGACATCGCCCCAGAAACGTTCTCAAGTATTACGACCTTCGACTTCAAGGACACTGCGTGGTATGCGGCGGCCACGATGAGCGAATTGCGGGGATCGTCGATGCGTCGTTTTCCCAACGTCGAAAATCCTTGACATGGTGGACCAGCAACAACAACGTCCGGTTTCAAACCGCACCACGATGACGCATTTTTGGTGCTGAGATCGATGACGTGGCCTGGGGTTTTCAGGTTGCGGCCATACACCGAAATTGCCTGTTCGTCGATATCGCCTGCGAAAAGCCCGCGGAAACCGGCCTGCTCAAAGCCAATATCCATACCACCACAACCGCAGAACAAGGAGACGAACGACAGTTCTCTACTCATCGCGATCGTCCTGATCGGACTCTACTCGGAAGGGTGAACTTCAAGCCGACAGTTTAGAGACAGAGACGAATGCGCGGCAAGGGATGCGAAGATTATCGCAGGCCAGGTCGTTCAGCAATCCGCCTGCCGTCTGTTCGCGGACTGGGGGTCAGTTCAAAGCGCAAACGGCGGCGAAACAGTGGAGCCGAACGACGGCGCATCGTCCGGCGAATATCGCCGGCAAGACGCTGGAACGGCGGCGAGATCCACGGTACGAGGTTCTGTTCGCAGCCAATTGAAAGAAGGCGCAACCGCTCCGGGAGGCGGCGGAGTCTTGTGATCGGGAAGTCGGGATCCTTTCGGAACTGCACGTTCAATGCCAAAACGCTCGGTCGACAAAACACGTCAACAGGACAGCGATACCGATGGAGGGAGCCGCGAAAGCGTTTGCGAGAACCTGTGATGCCCTCTTCCGATGGCTTGATGTTGTGGGAATCGAAATCGCCCTTGAACGCAAAGCTCCCTTATTCCATCCGAATCACCTGGGTTTGATTCCCCTTCACCCCCTCCACAACCTGCCGTTTTCCGTTCGGCCAGACGACCTCCAGCGTCACCGGGTCGGCGTGGTCCCCCAGGCCGAAGTGCATTGTCAGCTCGTTCTGGTTCCCTTCGCCCGTTCCCGCTTCCACCTGGCGGGCGAGCGTGCGGTCTTTCAGCCGGATCCGCACCTGGGCTCCGATCGCCGACCTGTTGACTGCTTTTCCGTCTCCCTCTAGACGGACTTTCAACCAGTTCTTGCCGGTGGTCCGGTTCTCAAACAGCTTCCCTTCACTGATCAGATCGAGATCGCCATCGTTGTCGAAATCGCCCCAGGCGGCTTGATAGGTCGGACCGAGGCCGGCCAGTTTGGACTCCGCCGTCGCGTTGGCGAAGACGAAGTTCCCGTCATTCCGAAACAGCACGGGGTTGTTCGGCCGGCCGAAAGAGGCGACGCCGTAGACTGTCGTGAAGAACAAATCGAGATCGCCGTCGTTGTCGTAGTCGGCTGCCGCCGGTGAGGCGTACGATTCCTGGTAGAAGACCCCGCATTCCCCTTTGTCCTCGAAGTGGAATTTGTGTTCGCCACCCCGGTTTCGCAGAAACCGCGACTTGGGCTGGTCCCCCCGGTTGTCCTGATGGGCGAAGTTGCCCGCGAACAGATCGAACAAGCCGTCGTTGTCAAAATCTCCCCAAGCCGCTCCGATCGAGTGCCCTCCGTCAAAGCCGGGGGACGTGGCGAGGGCGTTGTATTTCGCCGCCTGGTCTTCGAATTTTCCTTTGCCATTGTTGATCCACAGCACATTCGGTTGCAGACGGTAGTTCGAGGCGTACACATCGAGATCCCCATCCTGGTCGAAGTCGCACGCCGTGACGCCGCGGGCGCGATACCGGGCATCGGTCATCCCCAGCCGAAACGATTTTCCCGCTTCGTTGATGAGTACCAGCGAGGGCCAGGTGATGCCGGCGTCCCAGTCTTCGTATCCCCCCAGATACAGATCGACAAACCCGTCCCCGTTGAAATCACCCCAGCAGGCCCCTCGTGAAACTGTTTTTGGCAACTCCGGAAGTTTGAACTCGTGAAACCCTTGGCCCCCGTCGTTTTGAAACAGTTTCAAGTGCGACCACGAAAACAAATCGACGAAACCGTCGTTGTCGAAGTCGGCGGCGACCGCGTTCGAAACTTCGCCCATTGGCGTGAACGACTTCCCGCCGTTGTTTTTCCACACCTTGCCCGACGTGCAGAGATCGACCCAGCCGTCGTTGTCAAAGTCGGCCCAGCAGGCCGCCTCGCCTCCCGGTTGAAATCCCAATTCCGCGTTTCGATGGACGAACTCGACCTCAGCCCGAACCGGACCAGCCAACAAGCCCGCCAGGACCAGTCCCGTCCAAAGCCAGCTTTCGACCGCGAATCGGCTCTTCGGACTCGGGAGGGTTGGCTGACTGATGAGTGTGTGAGAGTTTGGCATTCGAACCTCGTGGACAGCGGTCGCGACACAAACGCCCCGGACAACGGCATCTTGAAACCGTTCACCGCGTCTGTCAAAGCCAGAGTAAACTCGGCCGACTCAGAATGCCTACGGATTCACCGCCAAACGCGCCCAGCGGATCCCCATCAGTCCGGGAACACCGGCGTACCAGACGGCCAACACCGTACCGTCGCTCAGCCATCGCAGTGCGGGGTGCCCGAAGGTCCATTTGCGCATATCCTCCCAATACTCGGCGAAGTCGACATTGTCGGTCCCCTGGGTCGTTCGGCCCTGTTCATCATGGCGATACACGACCACTCGCTGGCTCGCCGGCCAAGATCGGCCTCCATCAGGCGAGACCCACAGCGACATCGTCGCGGGGGAGACTCGATCGACAACGAACATGAGCAGCCGACCATCATCGAGCAAAAGCGGGGCGGCGATCTGCCCAGTCACCCGGGTGTCCCAGGGAGTCGCCCGTTCGGTCCCGCCGGGTGCGCCGGCGACGACGTGAACCGTCAGGTCTTTCTGGGTTTTGCGGTCGTGCGTCCAGAACATCGCGACGTATTCATCACCCGCCGGCGTCGTGCAGAGCCGCTGATCCCAGTAATAGATCTGGTGCGCGGGATCCTGCGCGACCAGGTGCATTTCGGGAAACGACTCGCCCCCGTCGTGGGAGATCGCCAGCCAGGCACCATGCCGTGCTGGTGCCGTGTCGTTAAATTCCTTGAAACTCTCGAACGCGAACCCGATCGAGCCATCGTGAAATCGGAGCGCAGGCCCCGTCGCGGCACAACCGGTCAGCCCGGGCGTGGGAATCACCCGCCAATCGCTCCAGGTCACCCCTTCGTCGGTCGAGACCGACACCAGTTGTTTGCTCCGCAGAATCCCCTCCGTTTCCGGATCGAATAGCGGACGCTCGGGTTCCGAGCGGTCAAACCACGTGGAAAACAGCAGCCATCTCCCGGGAGCAGACTCGACAATCTCGGCTCCCGCGAGCGAACCGGGAACACCGTCGAGCGTTGTGGGAAAGCGAGCGATCAGCGTGTTCCAATGGCCCCCGCCATCCAGCGACCGGCACAGCCGAATCGACGAATCGACGGCATGCTTCGCGGAGCCGATTTGAAACCCCGCGACAAGCGTTCCCGACTCGGCGACGAACAGGCTGGTGAAAGCGGCGACACGTTCGTTGGCGGGCGCGCCGTCGGGCGAATAGATGGAACCGGTATCGAGCAGTTTCATGCGATCAGCCCTTGGTTACGGGACGCCGATAGAACGGCAGTTTGACTACGGTCGCCGCTTCGCGTTGCCCGCGAATCTCGACCTCGACCGCGGTCCCCTCGGCGGGCCATGGCGAGCGACTGTTCAAGCGTGGGCGAAAACGTGCCGCTGGTGATGTCTCCCACCTGCTTGTCGGCGATCCAGACGGTCGCCCCTTCGCGGGCGATCCGGCGGCCGGCGAGCTTCAGTCCGACCCGCTTGCGACGCTGCGGATCGTGTTGTTTGGTGGCAAGAACATCCCGCCCGGGGAATTCGCGACCATCCAGTTTCACGGCGAAGGAAAGTCCCGCTGAGAAGGGATCGATCGATTCGTTGAGTTCGTGCCCATACAGGGGCATCGCCGCCTCGAGCCTCAGGGTGTCGCGGCAGCCCAGTCCACAGGGAAGCAGGCCGATGGGCGTCCCCTGGTCGAACAGTGTGGTCCAGAGGGAAAGGGCGTCGGCCGCCGGCACGATCACCTCGACACCGTCTTCGCCCGTGTAACCGGTCCGACTGATCAGACCGGGTCGATTGAGAATTGTGGTCTCGACGGCGTGGTAGTACCGGATCTGAGATAATTCGGCGGGAACCAGCGGTTGCAACAGTTCCAGCGCCCGCGGTCCCTGAAGCGCGAGCATGAAATGGGACAGGGTGAGATCTTCGACGACGACATCAAACTCCGCGCGGTTTCAGGCGGTTGGAGGCATTGACCACCAGCATGTGCGACTGGGGCAGGCGGTAGACCAGCACATCGTCGAGAATTCCGCCCGAGTCATTCGTCACCAGCGAATAGCGAATCTGTCCGACGGCAAGCGATGGCACATCGTTCGTCAGCAGGTGATCGAGAAATCGGGCCGCGTCGGGACCGGTGAATCGCAACCGGCCCATGTGGGCGATATCGAACAATCCGCACGCCCCCCGAACCGCCTTGTGTTCGGGAACAATCGAAGTGTATTGGACGGGCATTTCCCAGCCGGCGAAATCCACCAGGCGCGCGCCATGGGAAGCATGCCAGTCGTAAAGTGGAGTTCGCAGTAGCGACATGGGAAGAACCTGAGGGGCGGGGGAAGGCCGGGGGTACTGGCGACAAAAACCACGGTCGAGTTGTGTCTCGGCTCACGAAAAACCGACCGGGGGATGCTTGTCGCACGCCAGTGTTTCGTGCCCATCGCGAGAACGCAAGCGAAGGGAGAATTCGACGGCGGATTCGACCAGAGAAGCTGGGACGGAAATGCGGGCTGACCGCGATTTCTCGCGACCGCATCCTTGTCAGGATCGTTCCGATATCGTATTTTCTAACTCTTGATCTCATGCACCCGTAGCTCAACTGGATAGAGCAATGGACTTCGGATCCATAGGTTGGGGGTTCGACTCCCTCCGGGTGTACTGAGTTTGCCAGGGCCGGTTCGCGGGTCGGGCCACATGATGGCGGCTTTGCCTGTCTCCTCTCTGGCGTGTTCAAAGCCAGATTATCATCGACGCCCCGTGGGGATTCCGGGCCGGGAATTCCGGGTTGGAAATTGACCGGGGAACTACACTCTTCGCGTTCACTTCTCCGGAGACACAACAGATGATTCGCTCCACACTGGTGGGTGCGGCGGTCGTATTGACAGCCCTTCTCGCGAGCGCGGTTTCCGCGCAGCAGGCTGCCCCCGCCGCTCGAAAGTTACAGGCCGTTGAGTCGGCGAAGACCAATGTGCGACAGGTTGCCGCTCAGAAGACCGCGACCGACAAGTCGTCGGCTGAAAAGGTCGCGGCGGAAAGGTCTGCCGCCGACAAAGCGGCTGCGGCGGAACGGGTTGCCGCCGACAAAGCGGCCGCGGCGCAAAAGGCCGCTCCAAAGAAACCGGTCGACGCCGCTGGAACGAAAAAGCCCGTTGAGGCGAAACCCGAGCCTAAGGAAGAGTCAAAATCCGGCGCGACTGAGGTAGATCATACGGCGGACAACGAGGCGATTACCAAGGTAATTGACGAGTTTGAAAAGGCGTACAACGATCGCGACGCGAAAGCGATCGCCGCTTTGTTCACCCCCGAAGCGCAAATCATCGACGAAGACGGCACGACGGTTCAGGGACGAGAGGCGATCGAAAAGGTCTTCGCCGATCTGTTTGAAGCGAATCCCGAAGCGGTCATTGCCACGGATGTGAGCGACCTGAAGTACATCGGCAGCAATCTGGCGATCGAAACCGGCCGGACCACGCTGATTCCCTCGCCCGGTGATACCGCGATCCTGAACGACTACAGCGTTGTCCACGTGAAGTCCCGTGAGGGGAAGTGGCTGATGGCGCTTGCGCGCGACACGCCGGCACAGACGCTGGATCACGCCGAAAACCTGCTGCCGTTGGCGTTTCTGATTGGTGACTGGGTCGACGAGAGCCCCGACGCGGTTGTGGAGACTCGTTACGAATGGTCGGATGGCGACAAGTTCATCGTGGGGAAGTTCGCGGTGAAAATGGCGGGAGAAGAGGCATTTTCGGGAACGCAGCGGATTGGCTGGGATCCGATGGCGAAGAAAATTCGCTCCTGGGTCTTCGATTCCAATGGCGGATTTCAGGAGGGGGTCTGGACCCGCGTGGGAGATCAGTGGCTGGTGAAATACCACGGCGTCAACGGCGAAGGGGAAGTGACCGCTGGCACCAGTGTGATGACGCTGATCAGTGATGAACGCTGGACCTGGCAGTCGCGAGACCGGATCGCGGGGGATGAGCTTTTGGACGACACGCCGGAAGTTCAAGTGGTGCGCAAGGGGCCACAGCCCGACGTCGAGGAAGTCGTGGTCGTCGAAGAAGTGTCGGAAAGCAAATAGCAGTTCGTCGCAACTCATCGTTCGCAGTGCGCGGCCTCCGCGCGACAATCCAACGCACAGCACCATCTCGGGTTTTTCACGATGCACAAGCAACTCACATGGACACGGGGATTGGCCCTGGGTCTCGCCCTGTTGATGACTTCACCGGAATGTTTCGCCGGCCGCGGCGGCGGAGGGATGCGCGGCGGTGGTGGCGGTGGAGCGCGGGGTGGCGGCGGGGGGGGTGCCCGTCCCAGCATGCCATCTCGTCCCGCAGGCGGTGGTGGTGGCGGGGCTCGCCCGAGTATGCCTTCTCGTCCTGCTGGTGGCGGAGGCGGGGCTCGACCCAGCATGCCCTCGCGTCCTGCGGGCGGAGGGGGGATGCAACGGCCCGGTGGTGGTGCCGGCATGCAGCGCCCCGCTGGCGGTCAAGGAATGAATCGGCCGGCTGGTGGTAACATGGCTGGTAACCGACCGGCCCAACGGCCGGCTGGCGGAAGCGCCCCGTCGATCAATCGCCCGAATGGTGGTGCCGGCGCTGGCAATCGTCCCGCGTTGGGTGGGGGGAATCGCCCCGGTGGCGGCGCGACGACGCTGCCCGGCAACGTCGGCGGAGGCAACCGTCCCAATGTGGGCGGTGGCAACCGTCCCGGCGGGGGCGCGACCACACTTCCGGGAACAGCCGGCGGCGGCAACCGACCTGGAATCGGCGCGGGAAACCGCCCCGGCGGAGGAGCGACCACACTTCCCGGCAACGTGGCCGGTGGCAATCGTCCGGGAATCGGCGGCGGGAATCGACCTGGCGCTGGTGGTGATCGCCCCAACATTGGCGGTGGCAATCGCCCCGGTCAAGGCGCGGGAGATCGTCCCGGAATCGCCAATCGTCCTGGCATCGGCAATGGCGGGGCGACAACGCTTCCCGGGAACATCGGCGGGGGCAATCGCCCAGGCGTTGGCAATCGGCCGGGAGATGGGAATCGACCCGGCGGAGTGGCGACACTTCCCGGAATCAACCGTCCTGGCGGAAACAACGGCATCAATGGCAATCGCCCCGGCAATGGAAACTGGGGGACTGGTAACCGCCCCGGTAACGGCAACTGGGGAAATGGCAACATTGGGAACGGCAATATTGGCAATGGAAACATTGGCAATGGCAATTGGGGCAACGGAAACGTTGGCAATGGGAACCACTGGGGTAACAGTGGCCATTGGAATAACAACAACTGGAGCAACAACAACGTCAACATCAATAACA
>JAPLOC010000110.1 GCA_026692825.1 Planctomycetota bacterium
TACACATCTGCCGGCACCAATTGGCCAGCTTCAACAGTGTACTCGTGGGAAGACTAACTTCAGGCGGCGAGCTGATACAAGGCTGCGCTTGGGGGGTAGTCTGCTTGGGACATCTCCACAATCCAGCGGCATTCATACCAACCGACGACTTCCCAGGCGGCTTCGAACGACGCGACCGGGTGATTGGTCAACAGAAACCACTCCAGTCGGTCGACACCTGGCGAAGGATTCGGTTCCCACACCCGCACGATCCACAATCGCAGTGGCTTGTCTCCATACTCACCACGCTTTTCCACCGGTACGCACACTCGCACCGGGGCCGCCGAAACATGCAGCACGGCATCGCGTTTCTTTCTGTGGACAATCTTTTTGTGGCCGGTCTTCTTTGGCTTTTGTTCGAGTCTGGCCGCTGGAACGCTGAGCGTCCACTGTCCGAGCCATGGCAGCGTCCGAGCAAAGTCATGCAGTAGTGATCGATCGGCGGAGTCACCGTGCCCCGGCAACGCGCCGCGGTTATAGGACGAACGAATCACAAACGTACGGCCGCTGTTGACCTCGTGTTCCATGAATTCAAATGTGTCCGCGCCACGATCGCAGACATCGACAATCTTCCGGTCCGTCGGCAGCGACTTTGTTCCCTCCAGCCAGAGACGACTTTCGCGGTCTTCTCGTTCGCGTCGGGCCTTCGCTGTTTCGTGCTTTGGTGGATTCGCCCGCCGATGCAAAATCTGACCAGCCAGCCCCAGCACTTCCCGCTGCTTCGGACAGACCGCCAGCGAATTATGGCAGAGCCAGCCTTTCCGAGAACCGTTTCCGAACTGACCGACATCAGTGAGCGATTCGTGCGTTGTATAGTCCAGCTCCGTCGTGTCGTGAACGACAAGGACAGGACCAGAATGTTCCGCAAGTTTCCGCAGTGTCCGCGTTCGATGCGGGGCGAGTACTGACTCGTGTGTGACCGTCTCGCCCTTCATCAGATGGTACAGACCATCGAGTTCACCGGAACATCGCAATTTCTCCGGGAGAGTACCGCCAGGATGCCGAACAAGAGCGTCAGCCGCTTGAACCAATCGCCTGGTCCGCCGCTTATCACCCAGCACGGCCTGTCCAAAATGGACCTCGCCGAAGCTCTGCGGCAAGTCAACAGGATCCAAGCTCGTTTCCCGCGAATCCGTCTTCATCATTGGGCTCCGTACTGACACGAAAGAGGCCCCTGGTACTTTCATCCAGCCAGCCTCTCCGTGTTCTCAAACCCAACGTCCTGTTGTAAAAACCTCCACCGATCACACTCGATCGGGGGAGTTCGTCATGGCAATTACTACAATCGACCCGACAATTCCGCCGGTTTCGTTGAAATCACGCAATAAATGTGCCTAAAGCCAAGCCCTGGGCCCCCGGAACTCTCAGCGAATCGTGAGCGCCATCAGCTCGGACGGAATCCACTTCGAGAAGGAACCCGGCGACCGCGTCCTCGACCAGCGGTCCGAATACGATTCCGCCGGTATCACGACCGCCGAGGTGATTCCGCCGACGAATACGGGGGGAGATTGGACGATGATCCTGTCTGCCTGGCAGCTTCCCGAATCGGGAGCCGCGGTCCCGATCCACCCCAGCCAAGATGTCGAGGCGGTTGCGAACGGGCGCAGCGCCGATTTCGCCGCCGCCTCGATTGCCGCCGACATGTCGGGATTTCGGTCGCGGATCTTCGTGTCCCATTCGACCGATGGTCTGACGTGGGGGCCTCTCGAACTGGTTTTGGAAGGAGAGGGATACGGTGGCGAGGGGCCGGATGCCGTTCACGCAGAGGATATGTCTCTCATCGAGACTGCACCGGGCCGGTATCGCATGTACTATGCCGCGTGTGACGCGCTGGGAGTGTGGTGTGTCGCCAGCGCTGTCAATCGGGTCAGTTGACCCCGTCCACTCCGTTCTTTTTGTGCTGTCACGCCGTCAGTCCCTGTGCCCCTGGAGTCGCCGCCGCCATGCGGATCGCCGTCGGTGGAATCGAACACGAAACCTGTGGTTTCGCAGCGCCATCGCGCACAGCGGAAGCGACGACGCTGATGTCGGTCGCCCGCGCGGTGAGGTATGGCGAAGAACTCCATTCACTCGGAGATGCCAATACGATTGTCGATGGATTGGTGCGTGGCGTCCGTGAAACCGGTCATGAAGTTGTTCCGCTGTTGTGGATTGATGCCAACACCAGCCCGCCTGTGACACGGGAGAGCCTGGAGAGCGCGATTGAAGACTTGCTGGACCGCCTGCGAAAGGCGCTCCCCGTCGATGGCGTTTTGCTCAGCCTGCATGGGGCGTTTGCTGTTGAGGGAGTGGATGATGCTGATGGCGAGGTCTTGTCCCGAGTCCGTCAACTGGTTGGTCCCAGGGTTCCCGTGATGGCGGTGCATGATCTGCACTGCAACATTTCACCGGTCATGGAGAAGTCGGCCAATGCCATGATCGTCGAACGGACCTATCCTCACGTCGACATGGCCGAACGGGCCGTGCATGCCGCGCACATCATGGCGCGGACCGTCGCGGGCGAAGTCCGACCCACCATGGCGGTGCGCTACCTCCCCCTGCTGTGGTCGGCGGCCCGGATGATTGACGCCGAACCCCCGATGAGCGATGCGGTGCGAAAGCTGCGGGAACTCGATCTGCGTCCCGGAGTGTTATCAGCCAGCATCGGGGTCGGTTACCAGTGGATCGACAATCCGACGGTTGGCACTTCGGTAATCGTCGTGACAGACAACGATGAGTCCCAGGCCCGGCGATCCGCCGATGAGCTGGCCGAATGGGTCTGGGATCGTCGCAGCCAATGGCAGCGTGATCCATTGACTCCTCAATCGGCACTCGAACAGGGCGAGCAACTCGGAAATTACCCGATCGTGCTTGCGGAGCAGGGAGACAACACCGGCGGCGGCGCCGCGGGAGATGCCACCGAGATGCTGCGTCTGTTCATTGATCGGAAGCTGGTTCCCTCGGCAGTGCTCTACATGGTCGACCCGGAAGTGGCCGCTCAAGCGGTGGTGGCGGGCCCCGGAACGGAGATCGACATTCTTGTCGGAGGCAAATCGCAGCCGCTGGTTGGTCCCCCGGTCCCCATGCGGGTCCAAGTCCGCGCCGTGTCGAACGGGCGCTTCACGTACGATGGCCCCATGTGGACCGGTGTGGTCGGCGAAATGGGTCCATCGGCCTGGCTGGAACAGCAGGGCGTGCATGTTGTGGTGATCAGCGGCCGGCATCAGCCGGTCGATCTGGCTTTCTGTCGCAGCCTGGGCCTCAACTGTCGCCAGATGCGATACCTGGCGGTCAAGTCGACGGGTCACTTTCGTTCCGGGTTCGCCCCGATTGCCGGCTCGATCTTCAATGTCGATACCGCCAGCACGCTGTCGCATGATTTTCGACGTCTGCCCTACACACGCCTGGGCCGCAAGATGTACCCGATTGATCCGGATGTCAGGTGGGATCGATGAACTTCAGTCAGAGAGCGGACGATGAACGAGGCGATTGAGTTTTCCATTCCGGAATCGGCCCAGTTCCGCAACGGACTGGTGTTCATGATTTCGATGTCATTGATCTATCTGATTGCCCCGGTGACCTATTGCCGGAAGCAGTCTATTTGTGGGTCACTCCGCTGCCGCTGTTGATCGCGTGGTTCTGGCCCTCGCCCAGACTGCTGCGTCCCATGCTGACCTGGGCATTGATTGTGAAGGGGGCCGCGGGAGCGCTGGCGGCGCTGGTCTTTGCGTTTGCTCCCAAGTCGTTCTGGGTTCCCGTCATGCTCATTCATCCCGGGATCATCGGGATTACTGGGGGAGTCCAGACGATGTGCCTCTGGGAGCTGATCGGCCGCGGCATGACTCCGGAAATGCGGGGTCGCACGCTCGGCTGGACCTTCGGCATCGGGCCGATCTTTGCGGTCCTGGGGTCGTGCGCTTCGCAGTTGATCCTGAAAGGGGATTTTCTGGGGATGCTGAAGGTGACCCCGCTGCCGCAACCGTGGAGTTATGTTCTGCTGTTCGGCGCGTCGTGCCCGGCGATGTGGCTGTCTGCCGTCCTGGTCCAGATGGCGCGGGTGCCTCCGGTGTCTTTGTGCGAGTCGGCAGCCGAGTCGGGAGTGCAATGGAAGGAGATCTGGCGCGGGCTGCGGGCTTACTTCCTGAATCCCCTGATCGTGACCGCGGCGGTCGGCTTCCTGCTGACCTATGGCGGCACCATGATCATGAACAACATGTCGCTGTATGCCCGCGAAGCGCTGGGTGAAGCCCCCGAACAATACGCGGGAATCCAGCTCGCACTGCGATTCGGATTCAAGTCTCTGATGGGCTTCGGACTGGGCTGGCTGGTGACGCGGATGCATGCCAGGGCCTCGCTGATGGCCACAACGTCGATCTGCATCGCGGGAATCGCCTGGGCGCTGTTCGTCCCGGGCAAGTGGTATCTGCTCGGGTTCGGACTTCTCGGCGGTGGCGAGCTGTTTTATGTCTACTACCTGAACTACATTGTCAGTTGCTCGAAGCCGGAACGATTGCGGGAGAACACCGCCTACACCAACCTGATCACCGTCACGATTGGCGTGATGCCGATTGCTTTTGGTTTGGTGTCTGATCGATTCGGCCTGCGAGCGAGTTTCGTCGCGGCGATTGGCCTACTGGTCCTCGCACTGATCCTGGTGCAGTCCCGCCTGCCGAGGCAGCCAAAGGTTGCTGACGCAGGATCAGACTGAGAATTTCTCCGCACTCCGCCCCTTGACAACTGACAACTGACAACTGACAACTGACAACTAACGAGGCCCCCATGTCGAACAAACGCTTTCCCGCCGGACTGATGGCGACCTGCTGCATTCCGTGGGATGAGAACGGTCGCTTTGCCGAACGCATCTTTCGTCTCAATGTGCAACACGCTCTGCACGGGACGAAGTTCCTGTATGTCTTTGGCACGGCCGGAGAAGGCTACGCTGTCACGGATCGCCAGTACGAGGAAATCGTGACCGCCTTTGCCGACGAGATGCGCCGGGGAAAAGCCGAGCCGATGGTCGGCGTCATCGATCTGTCCCTCGGCACGATCATGGAGCGCATCAAGCGGGGACGTGACCTCGGCGTGCTCCGGTTCCAGATCTCGCTCCCCAGTTGGGCGGCGCTCAGCGAGAAGGAGCTGTTCAATTTTTTCAAGCATGTCTGCGGCGGTTTCCCCGACTGCCAGTTCATGCATTACAACCTGCCGCGAACCAAGCGCATGGTTACGGGGAAAGAATATGGACGTCTGGCGACGGAGCATCCAAACTTGGTGGCGACAAAGAACTGCGGCGACTCGCAGTCACACCTGCGGAGCCTGATCGAGGACGCTCCCCATTTGCAGCACTTTCTCTCGGAAGCCGGCTATGTCTACGGATCGCTGTTCGGAGAGTGCGGGATTCTGGTCTCGTTCATCATGAACTGGCCTAAGATCCGGGCTCTGTTTGAAGCGGGCCAGCGCCGCGACGTGGCCACGATGGTCTCGATTCAGCGGGAAGTGGACATCGTCATTCAGGCTTTGCTCGAGGCGATGCCGGATGATCGCATCGACGGCAGTTACGACAAGCTGTTCGAGAAGATGTACGAACCCGAAATGCCGCTGCGGCTGCTGCCCCCTTATCTCGGTTCGAGCGACGAAGAGTATCACATCTTCGTTCGCCTGCTGAAGCAACGGCTGCCGGAATGGGTGCCCGCGAGCACCCCGCGGTAGTCCAGTCGCCTCGGGGAGGCCTGTCGCCGCTGCGTACCCTGCTTGAATCTGCACCGAGATTGAAAGGCTCGCGCCATGGATTCCATCACCTCGATTTCTGCGATCGATGTTCACGGGCACTATGGTGTCTACGCCCAGCTCAAAAAGTCTGCGCTGTACAACCGGCTGATGACCGGGGACGCCGCCGAAGTCGTCCGGCGGGCTGCTGCGGTCAACGTCGGATTGACGATCGTTTCGCCGTTGCTGGCCTTGCTGCCTCGATTCCAGGCCAACGCGGCGGTGGGTAATGAAGAAGCGGCCCGGGTCGTCGCTCAGACGCCGGGCCTGAAGCAGTACGTCGTAATCGATCCCCTGCGACCCGAGACGTATACCCAGGCAGATGAAATGCTGAGGCAGCCACAATGTGTTGGAATCAAACTGCATCCCGAGGAACACGGCTATCCGATTCGCGACCATGCCGCGCCGCTGTTCGAATTCGCCGCCGCCCGGAAGGCGATCGTGCTCACGCATAGCAGTGAGCAGAACAGTCTGTGCGAAGATTTTGTGCCCTGGGCGAATCGGTATCCCGAAGTTCGGTTGATTCTCGCCCATATCGGCTGTGGCTGGGATGGCGACGTCACACACCAGGTGCGTGCGATTCAGAAGTGCCAGCACGGCAACGTCTTCGCGGACACTTCGAGCGCCAGCTCAATCATTCCGGGATTGATCGAGTGGGCCGCTCAGGAAATCGGGGCGGAACGTGTTCTGTTCGGCACCGATACCCCGCTGTACAGCACAGCCATGCACCGGGCACGGATCGACCACGCCGACTTGTCCGACGCCGACAAACGCCTGATCCTGCGCGACAATGCCGTGAAGCTGTTTGGTTCAAAACTGGGGTAAGCTGGCTCGCGACCGAGCAGGTCGAGTTGCTCGGCCTTCGACCAGTAGGCGTCGTCGCCGCCGACATGCTCTAAGACGAAGATCCGGCCATCCGCCGCTTGAACGGCGCGCGGATAGTAGGCAGTCCCCGGCACCTCCAGCTTGTGCCAGGTCTTGCCGGCGTCGGTCGTCCAGTGGATGCCACTGGTCGCCACATATAGAAGTACTGCTCCTTCGCGTGTGGCCAGCACGTCGGGATGGCCGCTGTGCGGGAACGGCGCCGGTTGCACTTCGCCGGGAGTCCACATGTCACCGGACTGCTTAAGCACGCCCTGCCAGCGCACCTCGTTGCCGGTCTTGTCCGGTTCGGAACGCCGGAAGACACACAGCAGATCGCCGTTCGGCAGCTCCGCGGCGTCGAATTCTTCGCCGCCCCAGCCACGCTGATGCTCGGCGGGAACCACGGTAAGCCCCATTTTCTGATACTCGGCAATGGCGCCCGGTGAAAAACGGAGCGGCGCCGAAGCGTGCCAGTAGCCCGCACTGAACCCGAGCACCCAGTCGCCATTGCGCACCCGGATGGGCGACACCCAGCCGACGAAGCCGCCATAGCCCGGATAAGGATCGGGCTGGTTGACTCCAGGGCCGAGTACGGTCGTCAAAACGTCCTCGGGTTTCAATTCGGATTCGCCACCTTCCACTACTTTCACGACCGGACGTGGTGGATCGGCCGCGGCCACAATTGCCGGGTGAGTCGCGATCGCAGCGAAGCACAGCAGTCCGGCAGTGCGAATGGAACGAGAGAGGGCATTCATCGTGGTTCGCAAACCCCAGAACGTGTAGACGTCAGCCGTAAGTCCATTGAGTTTATCCACTTGCCGGGTAAGATCAATGACCCTGTTCGAGGACCTCAACAGAGGTTGCGGACCGGCCCACCTTTTCCCCATGCTGAAGAACCCGTCATGAATGATGTGCAGAACGGTCTTCGCCGCTGGAGACGTTTCCGCGGGAGGCTTGTCGGCTGCGTCAGCCTGTTCCTGATGTTCGTGGTGGAGTGCTGTGGCAGCCGCGTCGCTCTGGGTGCTGCGCCGGGAGAATCATTCATCGCGGTTCGCAATCCTCGGGCGCTGCCGCCGCGGGATGTGCGCAACACCGAAAGTTACATCCATAGTTACGTCCACCGCTCCGCGGACGGCGGCAAGACCTGGAGTACCCTGAAGATCGGTGCGGAAGATGTGCCGGGAGTCGCCGAGAAGTCCTGGACGCACACCAGCCGCAACGTGCTCGAACTGCAGGATGGCACCTTGATTTTGGGAGTCTCGGCCGGCCGTGTTGGGGATCGAAAAACCGGACGGTTTTGCTTCGACTTCAAGTCCGACCGGCTCGTGCTCGACGAGAAAACTCCCACCGACAAACCCAGCGGCGGCGGTTTCGGAAATACCGTGCAACTCCCTGGCGGTCAACTGGTCTCGGCCTACACCTATCGTGGCGAAGACGGCAACGTGCATGCGGAAGTGCTCCGCTGGGCGCTTCCTCAGCCAGCGAATTCGCTGACCCGTCCTCCCAAACCAGGCAAACCATGACGCGCCAATCAATGCAATCTGACTCAAATCGTCAGATGACTCGACGAACGCTGCTGACGGCCGGCGCGACGGCGGCCGGCTGGTTGCTGAGCCGAGGGCTTCCGATCTCTCCGGAACTGTCGCTAGCGGCTGAATCTCAAGATCAACTGCGAATCACCAAGATTGAAGTCCACAACATCGCGGTCCCCTATGAGGATTGGATCGCCTATGAGTTGAACCATTATTACGGCCCCACGAGCCGAACCGTCTACATTGCGCATACGAACAATGGTCTGATCGGTCTGGGGGAAAGCGGTTCGCCGGAACCGGACGCCGTGCGCGAGAAGTACATCGGCACCAATCCGTTCGATTGGGTCGGCGACGAAACGAGCCTGGGGTTGGGCATCGCGATGTACGACCTGATGGGCCAGGTCGCCGGCGTGCCGGTGTATAAGCTGTTCGGACAGAAATATCGTTCGTGGGTGCCGACGGCCTCATGGACCGTCTCGACGCATCCCGATCGAATGGCGAATGCCGTCAAACGTTTTTCCGCCCAAGGCTACACGTGGCTGAAGTACCATCTGTCGCCGTTTGAAAACGTGATCGACCAGATGGAGGCGATGCAGGCGGTCGCTCCAAAAGGATTCAAGATCCACCACGACTTCACGATGGGCGGGACGGACGATCATGTGTTTGAGCTGCTCGAGAAGATCTCGCGCTATCCGATCGCCGGCTGTTTTGAAGACCCGCTGCCGGAAAAAGACATCGAAGGCTACCACGAATTGCGGCAGAAATGCCGGCTGCCGATTCTGTATCACCATGCGCCCCTGGGAGCAGGTTTCGAAACGCAGCGACGTGGCGCGGACGGCTACATTCTGGGGCATGCCAAGATTGGCGACGCCATCCGCCGCGCCGGACTGTTTGCCCAACTGGAGCTGCCGTTCTCGCTGCAGAATGTCGGCGGAACCATCACTCGGGCCATGACGGTTCACATGCAGGCGGCGTTCAAAACCGCGCATTTGCATTTCAACAGCGATTCGGAAACCTGGAAAGCAGACGTCGTGAAGGAGCGTCTCGAGCCGGTCAACGGCCTGATTCGCGTCCCGGAACGACCCGGCCTGGGACTGACGCTGGATCGTGACGAGCTGGAACGCCTCAAGCAGCTCCAGCTTCCCGAACAGCCGCGGTGGATCATCAAGACCCGTTTTGCCAACGGCGCGCTGATGTTCAATCTCGGCGACCCCCACGACTCACTGTTCATGGTCCGCCCGGACAAACGGAGGTTGGCAACGCTCAACTACGACGCCCCACTCTCCACGGATTATTGGGATCCCGAAGACACGCCCGCCTTTCGTGCCATGTTTCAACGCCTAGAAAAAGAAGGAATGGTTCAGGAGCGACCATGAGCGCAAGACAAGCATCTCTCGTACAACCATTCGATTACACACCGCGTTCGCAGCAGGAACCGATGATGCATTCTGGCGAATCGCTTCGCTGCCGTTTCCGCAGTCACCCGTTTCCTGGGCGGTGGTTCGTCGCTGTTCTGATGGTCCTGTGCTGTGTCAGCGACCTGCGTGCGGACGACGGTGTCGAGTTCTTCGAGAAGAAGATCCGGCCTGTGCTGGTGGAGCACTGTTATCAGTGCCACAGCGCGGAGTCGAAGACGTTGGAGGGGACGCTGCGGCTTGACCTGAAGGCGGGTTGGCAGCTTGGAGGGGACTCGGGAGAGCCAGCGGTGGTGCCGGGCAAGCCTGACGAGAGCCCGTTGATCCGAGCGGTCCGCCACGGCGAAGGGACCGTGACTCGCGACGAGACCGCCCGATGGGAAGCGGAGTTTCAGAGTCGGCTCGACTGGTGGAGTCTGCGGCCGGTGGCGGATGTCGCGCCGCCGGACGTCGTCGGCGACTGGCCGAGGGATGCCGTCGATCGGTTCATTCTCAGCCAGCTAACGCAGCGACAGTTGCATCCCGCGGCCAATGCCGACGCGCTGACTCTGCTGCGTCGGCTGTCGTTCGTGCTCACCGGTCTGCCCCCCGCATCCGACGTGGTGACAAACTTTCCGGCCCGGTTCGAGGAGGATCCGGCCGCGGCGCTGGAGGCGGTCGTCGACGCACTGCTGATGTCCCCCGATTTCGGCGAACGGTCGGCCCGCCACTGGATGGATGTGGTCCGTTACACCGACACCTACGGCTACGAGTGGGACAACCCAGCCAAGGGGTCATGGGAGTATCGCGATTATCTGATCCGCGCGTTCAACAACGATATTGGTTTCGATCAGCTCATTCGCGAGCAGATCGCGGGGGACTTGCTGGCGACTTCGCGCATCGATCCTGCGAGCGGTTTCCACGAGAGTCTCATCGGGCCGATGTTCTACCACATGGGCGAGCACCGGCACGGCGACAACGAGATGCTCAACGGCGTCCGAGAGGAAATGATCGACAACAAGATCGAGGCGTTCTCGAAAGCGTTTCTAGCGATGACCGTGGCCTGCGCGCGATGCCACGATCATAAACTCGACGCCATCTCGCAACAGGACTACTACGCGCTGGCCGGAATGTTCATGACGCCCCGTTGGACGTCGCGTTCGATTGACGCTCCGCAAAAGAACGCCCCGATGATCGGGGAGCTGCAGCGGCTGCGTGATGCCATTCGAGATCGAACGGCAACGCTGTGGTCCGGGCGAGTCGCAGGACTGGCGGCGGGAGACACGCTGCGTCAAGCTGCGGCCAGACTCGATCGGCCGAATTGGCGAAGGCCAAACCGGGCGAGATCGAGTGGTTGCTGCTTCACCTGCTTCCCAGGCCGACCGACACGGTGTGGCGGGAGTCGATGCACGTTGCCGCAAGCGCTCTGGAAAAGGGGACGAAACTGGTCGTACAGGAAGACGGTTCGATTCTGGCGGCCGGGGATGTGCCGGAGACCGACGTTTATTCCGTGACATTCCAGACCAGGTCGGGCGCCGTCGATCAAATTCGTCTCGAAGCCCTGACACACGAAACGCTCGGCAACAAGGGGCCGGGGCGAACGCCTCACGGCAATTTCGTCCTCAGCCAGATTCGACTCAGCGTGAAGCCGTTCACTGCGGCAGCGGACGATTCCAGTCCGAAGGCGGAGCTGGGCGAATCGCAACAGGTCGCTCTGGCTGCCGCGCGAGCCGACTATGAGCAGCCGAACTACCCCGTTGCCAATGCGCTTCACTCGGTCGGAAGTTCGGGTTGGGGAGTCGGCCTCGGCGGCAATGTCGACCGCACCGCCTGGTTCACCTTTGCCGGACCGATCGAGCTTCCGCACGGCGGCGAGTGGACCGTGACGCTCGAACATCGTTACGGCAGCCAGCACACTCTCGGTCGGTTTCGGATCACCGCAGGAGTCGAAACCCCGTTGTCGCCGTCCGAGACCGAGGGGCTGTCAAGTGACGAGGCAACGGCAGCGGCGTGGCAGCGGCTCGCGACCGAATGGCGCGCGACCAGCGAGCAGCGTCGTGAGGCGAACGCGAAGTTCAAACCTCTGACCGATTTCTCTCGGCCCGAATGGCCGGATGGTTTCGTCATTGATGGCGACGGCCTGCGGACCGGCTATGCGACCGGCGGAGAACCGTTGATCGCGCTGGAAGGCGACTTTGCCGTCGAACGATTGCTGCCGCGCGGGTTTCACACGCATGCCCTCTCGTCCAAACTCCCCGGTGCGTTGCGGCTCCCTTCCCAGGAAGAGCTGCCCGGCCCGTTCATCAGCGTGGCATTGGCGGGCGACGAATGGAGCGGCTATCTGCGGATCTCCGACAACGGATTTCAGACCGAGAACGTCACGTTTCTCGGCCAGCGGCAGCCATCATGGCAGACGCTGGGC
>JAPLOC010000111.1:0-9867 GCA_026692825.1 Planctomycetota bacterium
CTGCGCCCGCTGCCACGATCACAAGTTCGATCCGATCTCGCAGCGCGAGTATTACCAACTGTCGGCGACCCTCGCGGGTGTGCGACACGGAGAGCGTGAATGCCTCTCAGAATCGGCGAAACTCGTGCTCGCCGACCGAACGGCGCAATTGAAAACCGAACTCAATCGGCGACGACAGGCGATCGACGAATTCGATCGTCCCCATCGCGAGGCGATCCTTGCGGCGCGTAAGAAGTCTCCAACTCCCGCGACTCCCCCCAAGCCTGTCGCGCAGTGGGAATTCAACGGAGATCTTCAAGACTCCATCGGCGGCCTGCATGGCACGGCCCATGGCACCGCCCGCGTCGAGAACGGTCGGCTGTTGCTCGATGGCGCGGCCGACACCTGGGTTGATACCGAACCACTCGCTCGAGATCTTCGCGAAAAGACGCTGGCGGTCTGGGTGGCACTCAACAATCTCGAACAGCAGGGAGGAGCGGCGATCAGCGTCCAGTCCCCCAGTGGCGCGGTGTTCGACGCAATCGTCTATGGCGAACGGGAAGCGGGTCAATGGATGGCGGGGAGCAACGGCTTCGTCCGGTCGCAATCGCTCCAGGCGTCCGTAGAAACCGCTCGGACTCCTCAGTTGGTACAGATGACCGCTGTCTATGGAGCCGACCAGTCGATCACGATGTACCGCGATGGCAAATTGTATGGAACGCCGTACAAAGCGAGTTCGCTGGCGACTTATGAAAAGGGGAAATCGCAGATCCTGTTTGGAATGCGCCACAGCCCGCCTGGTGGAAACCGTATGCTGGCGGCCGCTTTGGATCGCGCCGCGTTGTTCGATCGCGCCTTAAGAGCCGACGAAGTGGCCGCGCTCGCGGGTGTGGTGAGCGAATCGGTTTCGACCGATGAAGTGCTGGCAAAACTGAGCCCGGCACAACGGACAGAGCGGTTTCGGCTGGTGCGTTCTGCTTCAGAGACGCAATCACAACTGGCGTTGATTTCGGGGGGGCGGGTCTACGCCGTCAATCCGGCGGCACCCGAACCGACCCACTTCCTCGACCGGGGCAACCCGCAGCTCAAACGCGATCTGATGTCGCCGGGAGCTTTGCAGTCGGTTTCCGCCCTGTCGGCTGACTTCGCTTTGCCTTTAGACGCCCCCGATGGAGTCCGGCGGAGGATGCTCGCCGACTGGATCGCCGACGCGAAGAACCCTCTGACGCCACGCGTGATTGTGAATCGACTCTGGCACTATCACTTTGGCGCGGGACTGGTTGAAACTCCGAACGATTTTGGATTCAACGGCGCGCGTCCCAGTCATCCCGAACTGCTCGACTGGCTGGCCGCCGAGCTGATCGCGCCGAAGCAACCGGATGCGGCGCAGGACGGTAACTCAACGCCGGCCAAGCCGTGGAGTCTCAAGCATCTGCATCGACTGATTCTGAATTCCGCAACCTATCGTCAAGGGTCGGGGATTCTGTCAGCGGCGCAGAAGATCGATGCGGGGAATCGCTATTTGTGGCGCAAGAATCCACAAAGGCTGGAGGCGGAAGCGGTCCGGGACGCGATTCTGGCGGTTTCGGGCGAACTCAATCCGGCGATGGGGGGACCGGGCTTCCAGGATTTCCGCACCTTCACGTTCAATTCCCAGTTTTACGAAATGCTCGATCCGATCGGTGCGGAATTCAACCGTCGCACCGTGTATCGGACCTGGGTCCGGTCGGGTCGCAGCGATTTTCTGGATGTGTTTGATTGTCCGGACCCGTCGACAGCCGCCCCGCGCCGGGCGGTGACGACCACGCCGCTCCAGGCGCTGGCAATGCTCAACAATTCGTTTACACTGAGGATGTCCGAGCGGTTCGCCGACCGGACCCGCGCCGAAGTGGGCGACGATCCCGCGCTCGAATTGCGTCGAATCTACGAACTGGCGTGGGGCAGAGTGCCGACGGAACAGGAGACCGCCTCCGCGGTCGCTTTTGTGCGTGCGCACGGCCTGTCCGCGTTCTGCCGAGTGGTTTTCAACAGCAACGAATTTCTGTACGTCGACTGAAGGTCGCGTGGGAATTCCGCCGCAACACACCAACCCCCTGGTTCCACCATGATCCATCCCTGGCACGACGTGACCCCTGGCGAGAATCTCCCCAGCGAGTTCAATGTCGTCATCGAAATCCCGATGGGGTCGAGCGTCAAATATGAACTCGACAAAACCACCGGTCTGCTCAAGCTCGACCGCATTCTGTACTCGGCGGTGTATTACCCCGCGAACTACGGCTTCATTCCGCAGACACTGGCACAGGACGACGACCCGCTCGACGTGCTGGTGTTGTGTCAGGAGTCGGTCTATCCGTTGACGCTGGTGAAGGCCCGCGCGATCGGACTGATGACCATGATCGACTCGGGTAAGAAAGATCACAAGATCCTGGCGGTCGCGGTCCACGACCCCGAATTCAACGGCTTTAAGGCTGCGAGCGAACTGCCAACACACCGTTTGAGCATGCTGCGGCGGTTCTTCCAGGACTACAAGCAACTCGAAATGAAAGCGGTGGAGGTCGATGAAATGGCCCCCGCCGACTTCACGTACCCAATCATCGAGGAATCGCTGCAAGCCTACAGCGAACAGCGCCGCCGGGGATTTCGGTAACGGAGAAGTGGCACCGGCAATTATTGATGGCCCGTGCCAGCAGATTACAAAGGGCGATTTCGACACGACTCGACAGCCGTGGCGGGAATAAAGGTGGGGGTTCGCGCGTTGATTCGCGCGGATCCCGTTGATCCTCATTGCGAGTCCTGATTCGCTTTGTTCCGCAGGCGTATGCCGATCAGGATTAGACTCGCAGCCCACAGCGTCCCAAATGCGAGCGGACCTGCGGATGGGCAGCGCGGAAGCACGGCAGCCAATACAAAAAAGGCCAATCCCAACGCGTAAAACCATCCCCAGTATCCGCTGGCCATCGTGAAGAAGGCCAGCCCGCTGAGGATGGCCCAATAGGGGTACAAAAAGTAGTCGTATATCCGTTCGGGACCAACCAGCATCTGGCTGACGACGGCGACAACCCCGCACGCGATGAGATAGCCGCCCCAGATGGATACAAGGTGTTTTTTCGCAGCGCTCATGGCCAGCAACTGCGGTGATCGGTAGTACCACAATACCAGCCCCATAAGGAGGAACTGAACGCTTTGCGTCGCATACACCAGTAGTTCGGGTTGCCTGGTGCCAATCACAACGAACAGGGCGAACTGTGACGCGAGAACAATCGCCGCGAACCACATCAGCACGGAGCCCCAAGACTCGAAACCGACATCGATCTGACTCCGTTGCAAGGTGCGAGACAATCGCTCCAGAAGGTTGACACTGCGCGCGGAGATCGATTCCCCTGCCAAATAACGCTCCAGGTCGCCTCGAAGGAGACTGGCGGACTCGTAGCGATGGGTTGGATCCTTCTCGAGGCACTTCAGACAGATCGTTTCCAGATCCCGGTCAACCTGCGGATTGAGCAGGCGAATTGGAGCGGGCTCGTATTCCAGTACTTGCAGTAATGTGTCCAATGGCGTCGCCGCCCGGAACGGGGGCCGTCCTGTCAAAAGTTCGTACAGGATGGCTCCCAGACCGTAAACGTCTGCGGGAGGACCGATCGCTCGGGATTTCCCGGCGGCCTGCTCGGGTGCCATGTAGCTCGGAGTTCCGAGTACGGTGCCACTCGCCGTCTGCCCCGAGGAGACGTCGAGTCGCTTCGCCAGCCCAAAGTCAGTGATCTTCGGCGTGTCATCCTCACCCAGCAGCACGTTGGCAGGTTTCAGGTCGCGGTGGAGGACGCCCTTCTGATGAGCTTCGTGGACCGCGCTCGCAAGTTTGGCTACCAACTCTGCGGCGTCGCGGCATGAAAATGGTGTGCCGTTGATCCTTCGGTCCAGCGACCCGCCGGGGCAAAATTCCAGGCTGAAGTAGGGCAGACCGCCATGCTCGCCGATTTCATAGATTTGGACGATGTTCGGATGTCGCAATCGGGCAATCGCTTCGGCTTCCGTGCGAAAGCGGTCGAGGTCGGCATCACTGGCGTGTCCACCACCCAGGATCATCTTCAGCGCCACAATGCGATTCAAAGTGATTTGCCGGGCCTGGTAGACGACTCCCATCCCTCCACGAGCAATTTCGGTCAAAATCTCATAACCGCCGAAGTCGCGAACGGCCGCCCCGGCCGACATTGACGCCGGCACCGGCCCGAATTCCGAGATTCCGATCAGTGTCGGGTCGTCGGCCCCCTTCGCCTGAAGATCGGGGTTTTGGTCTGCGGCGCTGTCTGACATCCTTGATCTTTCGGATCATCCACTGTGGGTGTATTCGAATCCCGTCAAACCACCCGGCGAGCAGGTCTGACCACGATTCGACAACGAGTACGGGCACCGCGAGGCCTTCGAAGACGACCGGCTCGGTGATTATCTCAATAGGCCTGCGAATTTTCACCGGCGGCTTGCCGAAGCGGTATGTCCCCTGGGCCGACATCACCGAATACTGGATCGTCGATCCTCACGAGAAATGCGTTTCGCTAATTGGACGTCGTCGGTGCTTCACCTCTTCGCCGGGACTCTCGCCATTCCGCGACGCGCCGCGTCATGTTGTTTTTTGAAAGGATGAATTTCGCTGTGAGTCCTGGGGCTGCCCCCAGGGCATAGTTTGGTTGGTGGGGCACATTGGGGGCAGTCTTTCGGAGAAAGACGCCTACGTTGAGTTTACGGCACGTCGCGTATTGTCCCAGCCATCGATCGCATGGTACGCTACACCAACGAACAAATCGGAGTTCATCGGATCCTGCCGCATGTCAACACTTCGTCAAGAACCCGTTGTCGAAACGACTCCACGCAGGGGGGGCGATGGCGAGCCGGCGTGGGATGTGGCGCTCTTGTTCCCGCTGCAAGGGCGCTGGAGCGAGGCCGATTATCTGGCGATCGACACCAACAGAATGGTCGAATTAGCCGATGGGCGACTTGAGGTTCTATCGATGCCGACGTTGTACCACCAGTTGCTGGTGCAGTACTTCGTAATAAGACTCGATTCGCATGTTGTGGAACGGCGACTCGGACAGGTCGCGTTCGCCCCACTTCCCGTCCGCCTCTTTCCGGGAACATTCCGCGAACCCGATATCGTCTTCCTGCGGCGGGAGCGAGTCGGAAATCCACACGATCCAGTCAATGGCGCGGACTTAGTCGTCGAAGTTGTCAGCGACGGATCAGAAGACCGTCGACGTGACCTCGTCATCAAACGGAACGAATACGCCCGGGCGGGAATCGCCGAATACTGGATCGTCGATCCCCAGGGACAATGCGTGTTGGTTTTGGTTCTGGAAGCGGGGGAATACCGCGTGCATCAGGAGTGCCGGCCGGGTGGCAGCGCCGCTTCGGTGCTGCTTCCCGGGTTTCAGATTTCCGTCGATGAATTGTTCGCGGCGGGATCGAAAAGTACGGAACGTCCGTAGGCGACCAGTCAGCCCCCGTTCACGTCGTATAGTCGGCATTCAACCGGACATACTCCGCCGTCAGATCGCAGGTCCAGAAGCGAACCGACTCGGGACCAAGCGGGAACTCCAGATCGATGTGAACCCGCCGATTGTTGCGAATGCCAGCCGACACTTCGGCCGCGTTGAACGGGGTGGGTGTCCCCGATTGATACAACAGCAGGCCGTTCAGCCGCAGTGTGATATCGCTTTCCGCCAGCGGAACCCCCGCGTATCCGACCGCCGACACAATGCGCCCCCAATTCGGGTCGGCACCGGTGATCGCCGTCTTGACGAGAGGCGAGTCGGCGACCGCTTTGGCGATGCGGTAGGCGTCGGCCCGGGTGCGGAGTCCGCGAACGTCGATCTCAATCTCGTGGTCGGCCCCCTCGGCATCGCGAATGATGAGCTGCGCCAGGTCGGCGGCGACACTGTCCAGCCAGCCCTGAAACGTCTCTCGGTCATTGGCCGACGCGAGCCTCGCTCCCGACGCGCCGCTCGCCAACAGAATCACCGTATCACTGGTACTCATGTGCCCTTCGACACTGATGCAGTTGAAGCTGCGGTCGACGGCGTGCCTCAAACAAGCGTCCGCCTCGGCGGGGGTCAATGCCACGTCGGTCAGGATCACCGACAACATGGTCGCCATGTTGGGAGCGATCATCGCGGCCCCTTTGCAAACGCCGCTGATGCGGACCGGCTTCCCCCCAAGTGATCCCGCGCGGGTCGCCTGTTTCGGAAACGTGTCGGTGGTCATGATCCCCCGCGCGGCGTCGAGAAAGGCTCCGTCGCTGGCAGCCAGCGCGTCGACCACTTTCGGAATCCCGGCCGCGAGTTTGTCTTTGGGAAGAAACCGGCCAATAACCCCCGTGGAACAGACCAGCACATCGTCTGCGGCACAACCCAGCTTGCTGGCGACCTCGGCGGTCATCCATTCCGCGTCCGCGATTCCTTGATCACCCGTGCAGGCGTTCGAATTGCCTGAATTGATGACGACTCCCCGGGCCGTTCCCCGTGGTACCCTCCGACGCGAGACCTTGACCGGCGCTCCATGGACAAGGTTCGTCGTGAAGACCCCGGCCGCCGTCGCCGGCTTGTCGGCGACAAACAGCGACAGGTCGAACAGTTGCGGATCCTTTTTCACGCCGCAATGCAGACCCGCGGTCCGGAAACCCAGGGGGAGAGGAAGTGCGTTGACAGTCATGGTGTTCTTGAAATGCGGGGAGTTGTGCGGAGCGCGGTTTCGCGACGTCCGAGAACGAGATAGTGAGTGTTGAGTGACACTGCAACCGTCGCCGGAAGTTCGCGGAAAACGTCAGGCGACCTGTCGTTACTTTCCATTGGCGGCGGGAGTGGCAGCACAAAGCGAGTCCGTCACGCCAGAATCTCGTGAACCACCTCACCCGCCACATCGGTCAAACGGTAGTCACGTCCCGAATGGCGGAACGTCAGGCGTTCGTGGTCCAGTCCCATCAGGTGCAGAATTGTGGCGTGAAAATCGTGGACATGGACTTTGTCTTTCGCGACATCAATGCCGTACTCATCCGATTCTCCATACGCGATTCCCGGCTTCACCCCCGCTCCCGCCAACCAGCTCGAAAAGACCCAGTGATGGTGTTCCCGTCCCCGGGCGTCGGGGGCCGAATTGAACCGACATTCTTCGCCAGTGGAACGTGCGTCTGCATGTCGCCGTGCGCGTCCCAGTTCCCCGACGAACCGACATCGATCAGCTCCACGAACCGCACGCCGCGCTCCGCGAGCCGCCGCGCGACCAGGCACTGCCACGCGAAACCGCCGGTCCCTCCTCGGTCCAGCCCATACATTTTGAGCGTCGCGTCGGTCTCTTGTGACAGGTCAAAAACCTCGGGCATCGCGGCCTGCATGCCGAACGCGGTTTCAAACGACTTGATCCGGGCAGCGAGCAATGGATCCCCGGAGCGGTTTGCCTGATGCCGCTGGTTCATCTTCGACATCACCCCCAGCTCCATTTCCTGAAGCCGGCCACTGGCGGCGCGACGCTGGATGTTCGCCACCGGCTCGCGCCCCGGGACGACCAGCGTCCCCTGGTGCGATCCCGGGAGAAAATCACTGCCCCACACCTGACCGCCGGCGTAGGGGGAATGCGGCGCAATGACCACAAACGACGGCAGGTTGTTGTTCATCGTTCCCAGGCCGTAGCTGACCCATGAACCGATGCTCGGACGCGCGAACGTGAACGACCCGGTATGAATTCCCAGCGTCGCTTCGTAATGGTTCGTGTGATCGGATTTCATCGAACGAATCACACACAAATCGTCGACGCACTCCGCCATGTGCGGAAACAGGCCGCTGACTTCGGTTCCCGACTGGCCATGCGGCGCGAACGCCCACTCAGGCCGTTTGAGGAACATTTTGAAGTCCCCCTTCCGCCCCTGAAATTCGTTGACGGGAACCGTCTTGCCGGCGTCAGCAAACAGCTTCGGTTTGGGATCGAACGTGTCGACGTGCGAGACCCCGCCACTCATGAACAGGAAGATCACCCGCTTCGCCTTGGGGGGGAAGTGGGTCGGCTTCGGAGCGAGCGGGTCGGCGGATGTCGACGGGCCGGCGTCGTCGGCGAGCAGTTGCGACACAATTCCCGGAAACAACAGCGAGCCGCCGACCATCGATCGCAGCGCGTCGCGACGATTGGGCAATGCCGCGGGTGAGGTGTTCATGAGGTTTCTTTGTGGTTTGGAACAGGGCCTGGGTCGGCGGTGTGTTGTCGGTCAGTCGGTCGAAGCGTCAGTCGACGTGCAGAAACTCGTTACCGCCGATCAACGTTCTCAGGTAAGCCGCCAGCGCCCGTGTTGGCACATTGTCGATCTGGAGAGCGGCGAGTTCCGTGCGGTAGGTCGCCAGAAATTCACCCGCTTCCTGCAGTTCGACCTGCGTGGGGAGTCGGCCGCAAACCGACTTCCAGGCCAGTTCGATCTGTTTGGGTTCCTCGGCCGTGACACTGAGCAACCGAACGGCCCACCGCTCGGCGGTTGTATGAATGAACGGGTCGTTCAGAAAATAAAGTGCCTGGGTGGGAACCGTTGTACCCAACCGGTCGGCAGTGGAGGCGTTCGGATCGGCACCATCGAACAACGCGAGAAACGGATGCCGTTTCAGCCGCTGCGTCATTAGGTAAACACTGCGATGTTTGTGGTCATAGACCGCGTTGAAGGGGCCATGCTGCGAGAACCCGAAGCTGATGGGCGATGGGAAAGGATGCTCGCGCGCGTGGGACACATCGAGTTCACCACTCACAGCGAGAATCGCATCCCGAATCTCCTCGGCGGAGAGTCGCCGCCGCGTGAACCCGACGTAGAGATCCCCCACAGAGTGATTTCCCGAGGCGTTTACGGCGACCTCGTCCGCCGGCCGGGACTCAAGCGACGATTGCTGATAGGTGGCGCTCAACACGATCAACCGGTGCAGTGCTTTCAGTGACCAGCCATTCTGAATGAACTGTGTCGACAGATGGTCGAGCAATTCCGGATGGGTCGGCGGAATCCCGCGAACGCCGAAGTCGTTGGGGGTCTTCACCAGTCCGCGTCCAAAATGGTACTGCCAGACGCGATTCACCATCACACGCGCGGTCAGTGGGTTGTCTGCCCGGGTGATCCAGTTCGCCAACTCCAGTCGGCCGCTGCCACGCGTTTCCGCGGGGAGTGAACCTCCCCCGAGAAGCTTGATGAATCCGCGCGGGACTTCGACCCCGGGCTGGTCCGGCTCGCCCCGCATCTGCATGCGCACATTGTGCGGCGTTCCCTCCGACATCCCGTAGGTCAGAGGGAACGGCCCGTTCGCCAGCAGGCTGTCCAGTTCCTGGCGGTCGCGGTCGGCGGTTTTGCCCAGGTCGGCAAGCTGCCGACGGATCTCGGCGACCTGCTCGCGCCGGCCCGCTCCCGAGTCTTGATCGGCCGAAATTGGTGGCGCGTCGAACGAGGGAAGCGGTTTGTCCCGGATGACGAAGTTGTCGGCATCGAGCGCGGGGCGCACACCCCCGATGTGGCCATAACTGTCGATGAACGAATAGTCGATCGCGCCATCCCAACCATTCGCCAACTGTCCGCCAAATTCCCTTTTGTCGGTCCGAGACGTGATGGTTCCAATATAGGTCTTCGCCTTGAGATCGAGCGTCATCTGCACTTGGTACCACTCTCCGATCACCAGCGGAGCGACTGTCTCTTTGGCGTCGCCACTGCGGCGGAAAAACTCCTTCGCATTGAAGAACAATTCGACCGCCGCCGAACTCCCGGGTCCATGTCCCAGGTAGTACCGCCACGAGCCGTTCCCTCCCGCCTCCTGGCCCGCGCAGCGGAAGTCAAACCCGACGAACAGGTTTGCTTCCGCGTCCGGTTTCACTGCGGGAAGGGTCAGGCCA
>JAPLOC010000111.1:9905-22931 GCA_026692825.1 Planctomycetota bacterium
CCGTCGATGCCCGACAGCGATTTTAGCTTCTCGTTCAGTGCGACGGGGTCGGGGCCGTCAGTCAGCACCACAGTGGCCGGGAGTTCTGTGGAAACCTCGGGAATTGCGACGTCCTGAACGCCGAGATTGTCGTACTCGATCGCCGGCGGTTTCGCGGTCGTTTCTTCGAATGAGTCGAGGGTCACGAGATCGACCGCCGGCAGCGCGCTGGGAGAGGTCAGCTTGCCGGCGAATTCTGTGATCGCACCCGGTCGTCCCACCCGCCCCGAGACCCGTCGGCCCGCCAGATTGATCGCCAATTGCAGATTGTGCCATTGATTTGGTGCGAGCGACGCGACCTTTTCGATCGTCCCGTCGCTTCGCAAAGAGACACTCTCCGAGGTGATCAAGACCTCGATGAGCGGCGTGGATTCGATCGCCCCAACGGTGAACCGATGCGCTCCAGTGAGACCGGGATCCGGGGCGGCGACGCGAAAGTCGAGATTCACGAAGACCCGTTCGGTGCCGGGTGCCGACCGGCGGGGGTGAATCGCCTGAGTGATTCGATACCGCCCGATATCCGCTCCCACACTCGCTCCCACCCGCCCGAGCGAGTACAGGTTGCGAAACGGGCTTTGAGCGGAAGTGGTGACGGCGATTTTTCCCTCGTACAGCCACGGCGGAACCAGAACCCCGTTGCTCCCTCCTGCCGCCGGTGCCTGCAGTTCGAAATCGCCATCGATATCTGTCAGAGATCGCAGCACCGCCGACGACGCGGGCTGCTTCCGTTGTGCCAGACTCTGAGCGAGTGCCGCGACGCGTGCTTCCGAACTTATGGTCGTGACACCGCGCGCATCCCAGGCTCAGTCCCAAAACCGACTGACCGAGCGTGTCAATCGTGTCTTGAATCGTGAGGTGGTGGTAGTTCTCGGAATCGAAACCGAATCGTCGAGAGATCGCCAGGTAGCCGGTCGCTGTCACCCGTTCGGCGTAGCGGTCGGCGGGAATCTGAGCAGCCAGAACATCTCCCGCGATCTGTTCCCGCAGGAATTCGTCGTACGGCTTGTCGGCGTTGAAGGAATCGATGACGTAGTTGCGGTAGCGCCACGCGAGTGGCACGGGATAGTCTGCGGTCTCTCCCGCGGTGTCGGCGTAACGCACCACGTCGAGCCAGTGCCGACCCCAGCGCTCGCCGTAGGCGGGCGATTTCAACAGACGGTCAACGACGGAGGCGAACGCCTGCGGAGATTCGTCGGCAAGAAACGCGTCGTCCTCTGCTGACGTTGGAGGCAGGCCGGTGAGATCAAACGTCACCCGGCGAATCAGCGTGAGCTTGTCAGCACGGGGCGCGGGGCCTACGCCCGACAGTTCTTGCTTCGACAGAATAAACGGGTCGATCGAGGTTTGAGACCAGTCGCTGTTCTTGACGGTCGGTTCCGCCGGTGCCGTGATCGATTCAAAGGCCCAATGTCGGGTGGCTGCGAATTTGGCGGACCGGGTCGGCCAGACGGCGCCCGCCTGAATCCACGCTTTGAAGTCGGCGACCTTTTCGGCCCGCAGTGCCTTCGACTTTTCGGGAGGCATCGCGACAACGTCGGACTGTCGTTCGATCGCGTCGACCCGCAACTCGCCGGAGGTTTTGGCGTCGCCGTGGCAGCGAAAACAGGTTCCCACCAGTACGGGGCGAATCTTCGCTTCAAAGAAGTCGTCCCGCTCGTCGGCCTGGACCGCCGAAGTGAGAGCGGTCAACGACAGGCAAAACAGCAGGACGACGGCGCGCGGCAGGGAACTTGGGGCCGACATTCGCGAGACCGGTAGTAAAAGGGGGGAATGGTCGCTGGGAGACAACGAGGCCATGTGGAGATTTACGCGGAACCGCTCGCCAGTTCGGGGATCGCGTCCCCCTGGCTGACAATCGGAATCGGCCGGCCAGCGAAATTCGGAATCGAGGTGTTCCGATAGTCAATCTGGAGGTGGCGATAGAGTGTCGCCAGAAAATCTCCCGGTCCCACGCGACGCTCGATCGGGTCTTCCCCCCGCGCGTCGGTCGCGCCGATGACCTGCCCCGTTCGAATTCCGCCTCCCGCGAACAACATCGTATTCGCGCGGGGCCAGTGGTCGCGTCCGGGCTGCACAACCCCCGCGTCGCGACTCGCCACCCCGCCACCGCTCGACGCGACGTTCGAGATTCTTGGGGTCCGCCCGAATTCCCCCGTCACCACGACCAGCACCCGCCGGTCGAGGCCCCGGGCATAGACGTCTTCGATCAATGCCGACACCGCCTGATCGAACGTCGGCATCCTGAACTGGTATGCTTCGAAAATGTGCTGATTGACGGCATGGTCGTCCCAATTCTGCACCCGACCACATAAGGGGCCGTCAAACTCCGTGGCGACAACATCCACTCCCGCCTCGACCAGGCGTCGGGCCAAGAGACACTGCTGGCCCCAGGCGTTTCTGCCGTAGCGATCCCGCAAGCGGTCGTCCTCTCGTGACAAATCGAATGCCGCCTGGGCCGCGGGACTGGTGAGCAATCCCAGCGCCTGCCGCTGGAAGCCGTCGACCGCGTCCATCGTCCCCGACAAATCTAGCCCCCGGCGAATTCGATCGAGTCCCGCCTGGAGCGCAACCCGTCTTCGCAAACCCGGTTCTTCGTCGCTCTTCAAGCCGATATTTGGAATCTGGAACTGAGGGGAACTGGGGTCACCGAAGACTTTGAACGGCTCGTACGACGCCCCCAGATATCCCGGGCCGGCGATCTGAAAATTGTCGTAATTATCAATCGGATTGACCGCGACATAATTCGGAATCGCCCGGGTGGGATCGCGCCGCAAATGGCTGACAACGGTCATCCAGTCGGGAAACACCGGGTGCAGTTTGTCTTGCGGATCGGGGTCTCCTCCCAGTATCTGCAACGAGCCGGACGGATGCCCGCCGCCGGTGTGCGCAACCGAGCGGAGCAATGTGTACTTGTCGGCACATTGCGACAATTTGGGAATCAATTCGCCGACCCGGATGCCCGGGACGTTGGTATCAATGACGCCGAACGGGCCGCGAAACTCGGCCGGAGCGTCGGGTTTGGTGTCAAACGTTTCGAGGTGACTCTGGCCTCCGCGCAACCAGACCAGAATGACCGCTGTCCGTTCTTTGGGATTCGGATTGGCAGCCTGCGCCTGGCAGCGCAAAACATCGGCGAGACTCAACAGGCTGAACCCGGTCAAACCCGCTCGCAACACTTCGCGGCGGGGAAATCGAAACGGGACAGGTCGGGACTGCGGGCCGGGCATGGCAAGACGATCTGAGACGGGGAATCGGAAGACTGTATTGCGCTGTATTGTACACATGTCATCCCAGAAGTGTCCGCATCGCATCGGTCAACTGGTCATCGACCGACGGCTCGCAGAACGCCACGCTGACTTCGTATCCACCGAACGGATACTCCTCCTTGATCGGAAGGTACCACGGACCGCCGTCGCCGTACGCGGCCGTCGCGACGAATTTGTTGGGGGCGAATTTCTGTGCCCGCAGTTGGTACTCGACAAAACACTCGGCGGGCAAGTGCAGCAGTGCCACGTCGTCCAGCATCAGGGAACTCAAAATGATCGGCTGTTTCGCCTGCACCCGGCGGATCCAGCTCAGTGTGTACGCCGGTCGATTCCGGCTCACCACCGCCCCCTGTTTGTTCGCGATCTCCTGCTCGATTTTCGCCGCGTCAAACGTGGCGCGGGGGACCGGAAGCACTTCGACGGTCCGCCAGGTGAGCTTGCTCAGCGGTTTCGGTTTCAATTCTTTTTCCGAGGCGACAATCCCGTCGTAGACCCGACCACTCAACAGAGGGCGGGCTTCTTTCGATCCGTCGTTGTATTTGCCGGCGGCGACATTTCCCGAGCAGCCGGTGAAGTAGATGTGCAGACAGTCGGGCTCTTCCGCCTGGCGACGCTTTCGCGCCAAGCCGCAAAAGTCGCTGCTGACCCGCCCGTCGGCGTAGTAGCTCATGGGATGCGTCGCGTAGTAGTGACAGGCGACGACCTTTTTCCCGCCCTGGTAGTAGGCCACAGTCTTGAGCCAGGGGTCGATCAACCCCTCCGGCAGCGCGATCAGCGCCTCGTCTTTGCAGGCGCTCCCGCGCATCGATTTGATGTTTCCCTTCTCATCGCGCGAGACGCGGCGATTGCTGGCCACCTTTTCGACTTGCCCCTGTCCGGTGGCGATATGCGTGAGCGGCTGCGCTTTCTTCACCGCCTCCGCCGTCGCGGTCCGCCCCCGTTCCAGGCATTTTCGGAAGAATTCCAGGTCGAGAATGTGGGGCAGATCTCCCTGGGCACCCACGACCCGTTCAGCCTCCACGCAGGCCATGGGAGCATTGTGCTGATGGACACAATGCACCGCGACCCGGTCCGGCGTGGTTCCCGCCCCCTCGGCCAACGCGGTTCGCCATTCCAGATGGGCGGCGTTCAGCAGCCCGGTCCAATCCACCGCGCAGATCACAATCGGCTTTCCCGCCCCGAGGATCACAAAACCGAGCGCTTCGAGTTCGTCATCGACAACCGCGACATGCGGAATCCAGCCGCCACAGCACGAGTGCCCCACCGGCGGAGTCACATCGAAGCGGAATGCTGCGATGGAAATTCCCTCGGCCGCCGTTTGTTCCGAACGGGCTTCTCCCAGAACAAATCCAAACGCGGGAAGGGACGCCGACAGCGCTGCGGTCAGAAAGTCGCGACGGTCGAGTGGCATGGCGGGGAGTTTTTCGTTGGGGGAAGGAATTGGGGAGGGGGGGGGTGACCACGAGTGGCAACATACGCCAATCACATCGTGTGCTTTTCGCGAAGCCGCAACCGCCAGAACTCGGTGGTCCTGTGCGCTTCCTGACGGGCGTGGCTCTGTTGTCTACACTGTGTTTCCGCAGTGCGGGTTGTCCCGCTGACTCGACTCCATTCAGCCGAACAGTCGTTCCAGCGGCTCTCCGGTTTCGAGCAGCGGGACCGGGCGATTCTGGGCGTCGAGGATTCGGGTCGCAGGGTCGATTCCCAGTGCGTGAAAGACCGTAGCGGCCATGTCTTCGGGCGAGACCGGATTGTCCGCGGGATAGGCGGCGTCTTTGTCCGACCGGCCCCAGACGGCCCCGCCGCGGATCCCCGCCCCAGCCAACAGCGCAGGAAAACAGTAACTCCAGTGATCGCGACCCCAGTTCGCCTTGCCTTGCGGCGTACGGCCCATTTCGCCGAGGCAGACCACCAGAGTCTCATCGAGCAATCCGCGTTCTTCGAGATCGACGAGCAGTGTTGACAGCGTCTGGTCGAGGCCGGGCAACATGTACTTGTCGGCGTCGGCGTTGGACAAATGGCTGTCCCAACTGTAGCCGTCGGGCGCGTCCCACAGCAGAGTGACAAACCGAGCCCCCGCTTCGAGCATCCGCCGGGCGACGACCGCCGACTGCCCGAATAGATGTCGGCCGTAACGGTCGCGCATCGCGTCGGGTTCGCGACGCAAATCGAGCGCGTTGCGGAGTTTTTCTGAAGTGGCCAGCGTGAAGGCGCGGTCGCGGGTGCGATCGAACGAAGTGAGTTTGACTCCCTGATCGAATAGCCGTCGCTGGTCGTCGAGTTGGTCCAATAAACCCCGGCGATCATTGAGGCGATCGAGCGTTAGTTCGGGAACGCCGTCGAGTTCCTTGAGTCGAAACTGCAAGTCCTCGTCGGTGCAGTCGCGAAAATACGGATTGTCGGTGGGGTTCCGTTTGCGGATCCCCGTCGCCAGGGCGTTGTACTGCCGCCCCAGCCACCCCGCGTACTGACCCAGCCGATCGTAGCCTTGGATGTGCCCCAGTTTGTTCGGCAGATAGACATAACTGGGCACGTCGCGTCGATCACCTCCCGGCGACCTTGAGTCGAGGTATTCGACGACCGAACCCATCGCCGGCCAGTCTTTGTCCGTCGCGTCGACACCGGCCGCCCCGCGGGGCACGATTGGCATCGGTCGACCGGTCTGAATGTAGTGGCATGCGTTGTGGTCGTTCTGTTTGTGGTTCACCGTCCGGACGACCGCGAATTTGTCGGAAATCTGTGCCAGTCGGGGGAGTTTCTCGCTGATCAACAAGCCCGGCGTGCGCGACGCGATGGGCTGGTATGGTCCCCGAATTCCCGTCGCCGCCTCCGGTTTCAGATCGAACGTCTCCAACTGACTGGGGCCGCCAAACAGGAAGACGAACAAAACCGACTTGGCCCGCGCGATCAAGTCCGTCGAAACCTCCTCAGCGGAGAGGAGTCGGGGGAGCGACAAGCCAAACAACCCGGTCCCCGCGACTTGCAGCACGTCGCGGCGAGCCACACCGCCGCACACGCGTGGTGGCGAGCCAATGTCGATATCAGGTTATCGGCGGATTGGGTCCTGGGCAAGAGGGGCGGGATGACTCACTGTGATTCAGACAATTCTTCATCACCCCACCCTTGTCCTACTTTGGCGCGTTCCGCCACCAGCGGATTTCATTCGCCCCCCGCTCGGCACACGCGACAATGTCGAGTCGCCCGTCGTGATCGAGGTCGGCCAGGATGTCCGTGACGGCGTTGGGCCAATCGTCCTTGATTTTGTGTTCCGTCCACCTGCCGCGCGGGTCACCGCTGTTTTCGAACCAGGCGATCCGCCCTTGTTTGCTCCAGGCAGTCGCCACCACATCCACGTCTCCATCGCCATCCAGGTCACCCGCGACCGCCTCGAATCCCTGGGGAAAGCCCGGGGCGATGGAATGCTTCTTCCAGTTGGTCCCCAGTCCCGGTTTGCCGACGTTTTCATACCAGGCGACCTGATGGGAAGCGGGATCGTTGTTCGCCACTCCCGCCGCGATTCCAAAAGCCATCACCACGTCGAGGTCACCATCGCCATCCATGTCGACAGGATGTCCATGTGCCGGGAATTGCGTCTCGGCGTCGATAGTATGACGAATCCACGGTTGTGACGCGGGCCGGCCCGAGTTCGCGAACCACACCACCTGGTTTCCAGTCCGGGCCGTTCCCAGCAAATCGGGCTTGCCGTCGCGATTGAAATCGGCGACGACGATCGTGCGGGTTTCGCTCATCTTGTCGGCGATTTCATGCCGCACCCACTCGTCTCCCCGACCGGGAGAGCCGACGTTTTCGAACCAGTCAAATCGGTTGCCAAACCGCCAACTCGAAGCGGCAACGTCGAGATCTCCATCGCCGTCCAGGTCCGCGAGCGCGACATCGTATGACCCCGGCAGATCTTTTTCCGGGCAGACGCGATGCAGTTTCCACGGCTTGGTGATCGCCTCTTTTCCCGGATTTTCGAACCACCGCACATCCCAGCGGAGATTGTCGACAATCACCACATCGGGACGCCCGTCGCGATTGATATCGCCGATCGCGTGACGTTCCAGCCGAATCGGCTGATCGGCCTCTCCCACGTGCTTCTGAATGAACGAGTGCTGGAACCGGCCCTGGCCGTCATTCATCAGGAGGTAGAGATTGCTGTTCGGCTCGGCATCGGCACTGGTGAGATCGAGATCGCCATCCCCATCGAGATCGGCCGCCGCACACGCGTAGGAATACGTGTAGTTGAACAGGAGCCGAGTCTCGGTGAGTTTGAGCGGCCCTGAATCGAACGTGCGCGACGGCTCGGGATCCGCGGAAGGTTCGCCAGCGATCGCGCCATGAGACGCGAGCAACGCGACAGACAGTGCGGTCGCGACCAGTGACAACTTGGGGAAAGGCATCGAATGGCTCCAGCTTGAGGGACGTGCGTGATCATCGCATACCAACGGAACGCAAGTCGAGTCTCCTTCAGAATGCGACGGCGGCTCTTCCGCGATCGCCCAGACACAACTACCGAGGGCGTTTAGAAAATGCGCCTAAACTCAGCGGAGCGCTGTGGGGGACGCTGCCGTGAACTCCACACGTTCACCCGTTTTGGGGTGCGTGAATCGGACCCGCCCGGCGTGCAGCCAATAACCCGAATCACCAGGCAGCCCCGGGTTAACGGCTCGCGGAAGTCCCCCCGCTTCATAAATCGGATCCCCAACCAACGGATGACCAATCGCCGCGAGATGGATGCGGATCTGATGCGGGCGTCCCGTGAACAAATCGACTTCAAAGAGAGTCGACTCCGCATGACAGCGCACCACACGGGCGACGCTGTGCGCCGGTTTCCCAGAGGGAGACGCCGCGTGGACGGTTCCCAGTCGGGGATGCGGAACCGGGCCGATTGGCATCTGAATGTCGTAGGATAACAACGCTGCGATACCGCTGGCCAGGGCGAGATATTGTTTTTCAACTTGAGGCCACTGCCGGCTGAGTGTGGCCGCTGTGGGCGAATTCAACGCGAACAGCACCAGACCCGATGTCGCCCGTCCCAGGCGATGCAGGGGACGGGCCTCCGGAAAATCACGCTGAACCAGGCTCAGCAGCGTGTGCTGATAAAACCCGCCCCCGGGAAGCGTCGGCAGCCCACTGGGTTTGTCGACGACAATCAGGTCGTCGTCCTGGTGAATCAGCGTGTACGACTGCGGCACCTCTGCTTCGACCCAGCCGGGGCGATTCCAGACCAGCACCGCACCGGGACGCAGGGGTTCAGAACCACGAGCCAGTGTATCGTCGACCAGAATCTCGCCGGCATCCAGTCGGGCCTGCCATTCGAACTCCGTGGAATGACGAAACGTGGCGACGAGATAACTCAAAGTCGTATGACCCCGAGCGGTACCATCGAGGACATGTCGATAGCGATATCCTGGATGGGGCGCGTCGGTCACTGTCCCTTCCGTCCGGTCGGTTTCCCCTTCTTTTTCGGCGGAACCTCGCGCGGAGTGGCACCCCGTTCCAGCCGAAACACCGCGACGCTGCACGCCCGCAGCACGTACGCCTTCTTGGTCTTCCAGCGTTTTTTCCCTCCCCATTCCGGCTGATAGGTGTCGAACGCCAAAACCCAATGGTGTTTCCGGTCGAGCGCCGGCAGGTGAAAATCGATATGCAGCACGTGGTCGGCGTTGAACAGCACCAGCAGCGTATCTCCCGAAATCGTCTCGCCATATTCGTTGACGTCGAGATTGTCTCCCCGCAGTACGACCCCCAGCGAGCGCGCGTACCCCGTGTTCCACGAGGAGTGCGACATCTGGATCCCCGAGGGTTCGTACCAGTCGATCGCTCGATTCTCGGCTCCACTGATATCGCGTCCGTGAAAGAACCGGCGTTGCTGCAGCACAGGCTGCTTCTGCCAGAAACTCACGAGGCGCGCCGTGAATTCCAGGAGTTCCTTCTGGTCAGGAGTGTGGTCCCATCGCAACCAACTGATTTCGTTGTCCTGGCAATAGGCGTTGTTGTTGCCGTGCTGCGTGTGGCCAAATTCGTCTCCCGCGAGCAGCATCGGAATGCCCTGCGAGAGCATCAGCGTCGCGAGAAAATTCCGCTTCTTGCGTTCACGGAGCGCACCAATCACAGGATCGTTGGTCGGGCCTTCGGCACCACAATTCCAGCTCAGGTTGTCGGTCGTTCCGTCGTTGTTTCCTTCGCCATTGGCCAGATTGTGTTTGTGGTCGTACGACACGAGGTCGTGCAGCGAGAACCCGTCGTGACAGGTGACAAAGTTCACGCTGGCGTGCGGTCGCCGACTGTTCCACGCGTACAGATCGCTCGATCCGCAGATGCGCGTGGCGAATTCCGAGATGATCCCGCCATCCCCCTTCCAGAATCGCCGGACACAGTCGCGGTACTTGCCGTTCCATTCCGACCAGCCGACGGGAAAATTGCCAACCTGGTAACCCCCTTCCCCCAGATCCCAAGGCTCGGCGATCAGCTTCACCTGAGAGAGAACGGGATCCTGGTGAATGATGTCAAAAAACGCCCCCAGTTTGTCGACCTCGTGCAGTTCCCGCGCGAGCGTGCTCGCGAGATCAAAGCGGAACCCGTCGACATGCATGTCGAGAACCCAGTACCGCAGACTGTCCATGATCAACTGCAGAACCCGCGGGTTGGACACATTGAGGGTGTTGCCGCAACCGGTGTAGTCGACGTAGTACCGCTTCTGATACGGGTTGAGCCGATAGTAGGCGGCGTTGTCGATTCCCCGGAATGAGAGCGTCGGCCCCTGGTGATTCCCCTCGGCGGTGTGGTTGTAGACAACATCGAGAATCACTTCGATTCCCGCGGAGTGCAGGTTCCGCACCATCGTCTTGAATTCACGGACCGCGTTGCGATGGGGTCCGTTCGCCTGGAACTGCACCTCGGGGGCGAAAAACGCCAGCGTGTTGTAACCCCAGTAATTGCTGAGCCCGNGTCGATGTGATGGTGTACGGGGAGCAGTTCGACCGCTGTCACACCGAGCTTTTCAAAATGCCGGAGCACCGGGTCACAACCCAGGGCCGCGTAACTCCCCCGCAGCTCTTCAGGGATCTCGGGATGCAGGCGTGTGAAGCCCTTAACGTGCAATTCGTAGATGACCGTCTTGTGCGGAGGCGTGCGCGGGGCGCGGTCGTCGCCCCAGGTGAACGCGGGATCGATGACGGTCGCCAGCGGGGCGATGGCCGCGTTGTCGCGATCGTCGAACGACAAATCGCGGCGCGAATCCCCGATGCGATAGCCAAACATCTCGTCCCCCCAGCGGGTCATCGAGACGATCTCTTTGGCATAGGGATCGAGCAGCACCTTGTTGGGATTGAACCGATGTCCGCGATCGGGGTCGTACGGTCCGTGAACCCGAAAGCCGTAGAGATCACCCGGGAGCATGTCGGGGAAGTACCCGTGCCAGACAAGGTCGGTCTGCTCGGGGAGCGTGATCCGGGAAGATTCCCGCGCCGACTCGGGCGCGTCGAACAAACAGACTTCGACGCGGGTGGCGTTTTCGGAATAGAGCGCGATGTTCACACCACGTCCGTCCCACGTGGCTCCCAGGGGATACGGCCGGCCCGGCCAGACTCTCATCGACACGGTGATTCCTCTGTCGCGCTCGACGACGGTGACGCTCGTTGACCCGCGTTCAATCAGTGCATGCGAACGCCAACCGACAGCAGAATGTTCGCGTAGCGCTGCTGGTCGGCGGTTTGAATGGTCAACACGTGGTCGGGAGTCTCGACCGCCTTGTAAAACTCCCATTTCTCGATCGGGACCAGTTCCAGATCGAGTCCCTGTTCACGAATGACCCGCCGGTAATCCTCCCACACCGGAGGATCGGCCGCGAGCGCGTACGGGTCGTCCTTGGTATACATCATCGTGTGGACGGCGTCGACCGGAATCGCCGACAGAACCGCCTTCAACGTCTGCTCGCAATTCACGACCCCGGGCATCAGGTTCAGCGAAATCACCTCCGCATTCGGTCCCTTCTTTGAAGAGGCGGGATAGTTGCCGTCGGCGATGAGAATCTTCGCATGATGACCGGCACGGGCCAGGATGGCGGAGATTTCGGGGTGGAGGAGAGTGTGGTGGAGCATGGGGGGGAAAGGATGAAGGATGAAGGCGGAAGGATGAAGGGGATTAGTGGAAGTGTTTTCGGAAGGCGGTGATGGTTTGTTTTGCGGCTTCGGGGCTGTTGGGCCACGGGAGGGCCTCGGCCGAGGCGTAGCCGTTGTAGTTCAGATTGCGCAGCGCCTTTGCGATGGGGGCGTAGTCGAGATGTCCGCAGCCGGCGGGTCGGCGGTTGGAATCGACGAAGTGGACGTGGCCCAGGTATTCGCCCGCCTGTGTCAATGACGCCGCGATGTCGACTTCTTCGATGTTCATGTGGAACAGGTCGCACAACAGCCGAATGTGGCATGTTTCCAGCGGTTTAAGCAGCGCCAGGCCCTGCTCGACTGAACAGTTCATGTTGGTCTCATACCGATTGATCGGCTCGAACAGGAGGGGCACGCCGTACTGCTTCGCGTGTTCCCCCAGATCGACGAGCGCTTCGGAAAGGAGTTGGATCGCGTCGGGTTTGGGAACTTCATCACTCCAGCGCCCCTGCATGGAGCCGATGATCGCCGGCGCGCCGAACGGCCCCGCGAAGTCGATAATTCCTCGAATGTAGTCACGTGCTTTCAGCCGCAGAGCCGGGTCGGGCAGACACAAATGCAGCTTCTGCTTCACCCAGCCCGCCCCTGTCCCGACGGCGGCCAGCTTGAGTCCGTTGTCCGAGAGCAGCTTTCGCAGTTCGGCGGGATCGACCGCAGTGGGAGACGGGGGAAAGACTTCGACCGCGTCGAAACCGAGCGCGCTCGCCTGCTGACACGAGCCGGCAAGATCGTGCCAGTAGACAAACGGTCCACCGGCGGCTTCCTGAACGAGGGAGATGGTGACTGCGGATTGGATCATGGGGTGGGGGATTCCGGGGATGCAATTTCAAGCGGCGGCCCGGCGAGGGCGACATGCCTCGACTGACGTTTGGGACCGCTGGATACGGTGAGTGCGACAGGGGACGTTCCCTGGTCATCAAGAAACGAGCGCAGAAATGGCGGGCGGTCGCTTTTTCCGCCGCGCTGGTAGTCGCGCCAGATCGCCTGCGCGGTCGGAGCCGGATCCCGGCCGGCGTGATTCACCAGGTAGTCGAAGACATACTCGGCGAGCCGTTTGAGGGCGATTCCGTTCGTCCGGCCCGATGCCAGGTACAGCCAGTCGCTGAACGCCAGAAACCTCTCAAAGGGGGACTCTGCTTCCCAGATCAACGGCGTCGATTCGACGAAGTTCCCGCTGTTGGCCACCAGGTCCCAATAGCGGGCGAACCGCCGCAGGCGCTGCATGGTGCCAAAGTCAATCAGCCGGGTCCGCAGAATCTCGTAGGGGGCGTAGGCGGCATACACCATTCCCCACTCCCCGTCATGCCGCGAAATGGGTGTCCCCCGCAGGCGTTTCAACATGCCGACTTGAATCTCCTGCGGACCCAGCGCCACCAGCCGGTCGAACCCGCGCCCGAAACTCTCCAGCGACTCTCCCGGCAGACCGACGATCAGGTCGGCGTGAACATGGACCCCGGTCTCGGCCCGCAACCAGCGCAGATTCTGTTCGGTCTGCTGCGCGTCCTGCCGCCGGCTGATGAGGGCGGCGACCTCGGGATTGAACGTCTGGATCCCGA
>JAPLOC010000112.1 GCA_026692825.1 Planctomycetota bacterium
GGAGTATAACTGACAGCACGCCAGCGCGGCCCAATGCCAGCACTTCGTTGTGCATTGATCCCTACAATGACCCACTTCCACCCGATTCAGTCCTCCTCCTGCACTGCACCCACGGTGATCCCCATGCGACGCTTGCTTCCCTGGTTTCTCGTCTGCCTGCTGGTGACTTCGACCGTGAATGCCGCCGACAAGCCGGTCCGGGTTTTCATTCTCGCCGGGCAGTCGAACATGGAGGGAAAGGCTCCGAATGCGTTGCATGACCATCAGGCGACCGATCCGAAAACCAAGGAACTATTCAGCCACCTGCGGAAGGATGACGAGTGGATCGTCCGAGACGACGTATTCATCAAGTTCCTGTATCGCAAAGGACCGTTGACGCTCGGCTTCGGTTCGCCCGGCCGAACCGGTGCGGAACTGGAATTTGGCACCGCGATGGGAAATCGCTTCGAGGAACCGGTGCTGCTGATCAAGGCGGCCTGGGGGGGACACGCCCTCTACAAACAGTTTCGCTCTCCTTCCGCAGGATTCCCCGCCGACGAAGTGCTGCAAAAAGAACTCGATCAGGCACAAGCCGCCCTTCGAAACAGTAACGAAAAGAACAAGAAGGACGACCCGCTTCCGACGCTGGAGGATATCAAGAAGGGCTACGGCACCTCGTATCGGCAGATGCTCGACGAAGTCAGGACGGTTGAGGAAAAACTGGACGAACTGTTTCCCGAACTCCAGGGACGCCCGCTTCAACTCGCGGGATGCGTGTGGTTTCAAGGCTGGAATGATCAGTACGGCGCGGAGAATGAATACGCCTCGAATATGGAACACTTCATTCGCGATGTCCGCCGGGATCTCCAGTCACCCAAGCTGCCGTTCGTGATCGCGGTGATGGGGCAGAACGGCTCCAAGCCCGCTTCCGGTGCCATGCTGACGATTCAACGTGCCCAGTTGGCGATGAACGACATTCCCGACTTTCAGGGAAACGTCAAGGCGTTTCGGACCGATGTCCTGGTCGACAAAGCGGCCGAGGAACTCTATCCCACGTGGAAAATGAACCTGGAACAGTGGAAGCTGACCGGCGGAGACCACCCCTATCACTACCTGGGAAGCGCGATCTGGTTCAACCGGATCGGCGCAGCGATGGGCAAGGCGATGTCGGAAATGCTGGGTGAGTGAAGTTTGGAACCCGTCCAAAATCAAAACCGTTTTGTTGCTTGTTTCGCGGACGGTCTGCATGGCGAGTGCCGAAGTGCGTACTGGAAGCCAGCGGCGGGTGGAGCCAGGTTTTCAAGGAATGGCCAATGCGTTCCATGCGTTCACTGCGACAATTGGCGACCAATCGCCTTGCGATCCGGACAGGTTTCGCTTGACGCCGTGCGGAGTATAACTCGGCCCTGCCGGCTCGACCCGGGAATTGATCGGTTGATTCACCACGGATTCGCGAAGAGAATGGAAGCCGATCTCCGCTGTTCCTTGGGTTCCATACGACATGCCGCCGATGTTCTCACGACGTGAACTGCTGCGAACGACCGCGTGCGGGTTTGGTGCCCTTGCGGCGCAGGCGATGTCGGTACCGAAACCGGCTGTCGCCGCGAGCGCGCTCTCGACGGGACCGCATTTCACACCGCGGGCCAAGCGGATCATCTTCCTGTTCATGCAGGGGGGGCCGAGTCAGGTCGACACGTTCGACTACAAGCCTCGGCTCGCTGAGGATGACGGCAAGCAGATGCCGTTTGACGACTCCCGGGTGATCGCCAACACCGGACAACGCGGTTCATCTCAGCGGGTGATGAAGTCGCCGTGGTCGTTTCGGCAGTACGGCGAATGTGGTCAATGGGTTTCGGAACTGTTTCCGCAGGTCGCGACTCGGGTCGACGACCTGTGCTTTCTGAAAGGGATGCGGACCGAGGGAGTCGCGCACGGGCCGGCGACATTGTTTCTGCACTGCGGTTCGACCAACCAGATCCGCCCGTCGTTCGGTTCGTGGGTCACGTACGGCCTGGGGACAGAAAATGAGAACCTGCCGGCGTTTGTTTCACTCGCACCGTCGGCGGGCAATGGCGGACCACGCAATTATGGAGCGGCGTTTCTGCCCGCCCGATTTCAGGGAACCGCACTGGGACGCGCCGGCTCGCCAGCGGAACAGGCGACGATTCGCAATCTCCGTCGACTGGACGACAGCTCAGCTCAGCAGCGACGCCAGCTCGACCTGATCCGCGACCTCAACCTGCAGCAGGCGGCCGCCGCCCCACCCGACGCCGAGTTCGACGCGCTCATTGACTCGTACGAACTCGCATGGCGTATGCAGGCCCACGTTCCCGATGTCCTCGACCTGAAATTCGAATCGCAGGCGACACAATCGCTGTATGGGATTGGTGAACGCGAGACCGACCAGTACGGCCGGCTCTGTCTGATGGCGCGGCGGCTGTGTGAAGCGGGGACGCGGTTCATTCAGGTCACCTACGGAGACAACACCGCGAACCCTGCGTGGGACCAGCATTCCAACCTTCCCAAACATGCCGACCACGCCCGCGCCGTCGACAAACCGATCGCCGGCCTGCTGACGGACCTCGCGCAACGAGGCTTGCTGGACGATACGCTGGTGTGGTGGGGTGCCGAATTTGGACGCACGCCCTACGCCGAGAAGAACGGCACCGGGCGCGATCACAATCCGCAAGGCTTCACGACCTGGCTGGCGGGGGGTGGAGTGAAAGCGGGCTTTTCGTTTGGCGAGACCGATGAATTCGGCCATCAGGCGGTGCGCGACAAAGTTCACATGCACGACCTGCACGCGACGCTGCTGGAGCTATTGGGCCTCGACCACGAACGCCTGACCTACCGCTACGCCGGCCGGGACTTTCGCCTGACCGACGTACATGGTCGGGTGGTTGAACCGATTATCGGCTGAAGTCCTGAGGCACTTGGGGTTGAGTGATAGCGTGGTCAGTCCGGTATGACATGGATCGCCGCGACACTTGAGGCGCACCCAGCAGCGGGGCCATTGTCCGGTCAAATTCCCGCTTGGCCAGGATGAGTGCGACAAGTAACGGAATCGACACGAGAATCAGTCGGAGCAGCGCCACGATCCAGGGATTCCGGTCGCGAATGAGCCGCCATTCTGTCGCCCAGCAGGCGAGCGGCGCGAGCAGAATGACCGCCGCTCGGCCGGGAGGGAGTCGGCCAAACGCGCAACCGACGAACAACAATCCAAACAGTCCGACAAGGCCAGCCGAGATCACGGCGGGTGGGACCACAACGGTCGGAATCACCGCAGTCTGGTTGTCGAAACGCAACGCGAGGAGCCACGCCGCGACCACCGCTCCCAAAAGAGTGCCACCCACAGGAAAGGCGGCCGCGCCCCCTTTGAGATACCCCGCCAGCATCACCGACAAGCCCGCGCACAGTGTCGCCAGGGCCAACGAGAGCGGAATGGTGAGCGAGATGGCGACACCGCTCGCGCGCTGTGACAGACGCGTCAACAACCACCAGGATCCCGCGAGCGGAAATCCACTCGCCAGATAAATGACCGCGAGCGGCTGCTCTGGTACGGGGAGCCCCGCCGGGGTCAGGTAGACCGAACCGTCGAGCAATATCCTCGGAATCGCGATCGCCAAGCAGAAGGGCGCGAGCCGCGCGAACCGGGGGAATTTCGCAGAACAACCCGCGACGAGCTCGAGAGTCCCGATCGCGGGGAGAACCAACATCAATAGGCGATTGAGGCCGTTCGCGGGGGGCCATTGCCAGCGAAACGCCAACCAGTGGCAGCCCAGCGTCAACCCGATACCGATCGCCAGAACAGACACCGAATTTCGCCAGGCGTCGCTGAGTGGCCGCCGCAGGGCCGCCATCATCAGAGCGATGCTCGCGCTGACGATGGCGGCGACTCCCATTGCCTGGAGATACCGCAGAGGGTCGGGCATCCGTCAGTTTCGGATCCCTTCGCAGTCGATGATGATCAGCGCTTCGTCGCCAATCGGTCCGATCGCCGACTTGTCGAAGCCGAAGTCGCTGCGCTTGAGCGCGACTTCCGTTGAGAAGCCGACGATCTTCTTCTTGTTCCACTCGATCTCTTTGCCCCCCTTGAGGACCAAGGTGACCTTCTTGGTGACGCCGTGCATCGTGAAATCGCCCGTCACCTCGTATCCCCCCTTGATCGCCTTGGTGCTGGTACTCTTGAAATCGATCGTCGGGAACTGCTTGGTGTCAAAGTAGTCGGGCTGCCGAAGGTGTTCGTCACGGGCCTTGTTCCCCGTGTCGACGCTGTCGGCGTGAATCTTCAGCTCAAACGTCGACTTGGTGGGATCCTCGCGGTCGAGTGAGAACTTTCCTTCGACCTGATTGAATCGACCATGGATCCAACTGATATCGAGGTGACGCGCTTTGAAGCTCACTGACGAGTGGACCAGGTCGTAAGCGTATTCGTCGGCGGCACCGGCCAGGTGGCCCGAGGCCAAAATCGCCGATCCCGTGACGAGTGCCAGAATCCACGCCGAAGCAAACTTTCGCATGTGATTGTTCCCTCTGCAAAAAAGTTGAGTGTGACATCCCTCGCTGGTTCGCCAGCGGTCAGGTCGCATCGTAAGTGGCAGGGGATCGGCAGTAAAGGAAGTTGAACTTGCGGTTCTCACCTCTCGTCGATCAAATCTGAAATCCCCGCCAGTGACCACACTCGGTCAAACCCGCCTTGATTGGTCGACCGAATCGTCCGATCCAAAACCGGGCCAGACAGACAGCCCTGGCGGTCTCGCGTCTCCACTCCGAATTTCATTCACAGACTGCGGCATTGATCTTCATGCAAACTTCCGCTCCACTCCGCCGGCGACTCCTGCTCATTCCGTTGACTCTGGTCTTGGTCCTGTGCGTGGTGGCCGTGAATTGGACCTCCCGGCGGTCGCACGCCTCGCAGTCGAAGCCGGTCGGTGTTCCCGAAAACGCCCGCGTGGTCGCGGAACTCGGGGGCAATGGAGTGGTCGCGTATGTGCTGGACCAGAGGTTGTGGCTGCAACTGGAAAAAGCCGCTCTGGAGCGTAATCAGGCGGTGATTCCGCGAGTTGCCGCCGCGATTCGGACGATGCGCTGGAAAGGTCACCCCGATGTTGAACTGAAGTTCTCGCCAGAACCCCGGGAATGGATTTTCTCGTGGAAGTCGGCACCGGTGACCGATCCGGTGATCGAAGTGGTCTTCGACACTCCTCCCGTGGCGCTCCGCGATTCCCCTCCGGCGGTGGCGACCGGCGACGGTTCGGTTATGGTCTGGGCTTATCAGGCCAGCACGTTCGGAGAGAAACTCCGTTACGAACCGCAGCCATTCAAGAACACGGTGGGTTACTGGGTTGTTCCGGGAGACTATGCGACTTGGGATATTGTGATTGATCAGCCGGGGGCGTTCACCGTCGCGTTGTTGCAAGGGTGCGGGGAAGGGCAGGGGGGGAGTGATGCGGTGATCAGCCTTCGACAGAGTGACGCGGTGAAGGCCGAATTGCCCTTTCGCACCATCGATACCGGCCACTTCCAGAACTTTCGCTGGAACCATCTGGGATCAATTCAGGTGACGGCCGCCGGCCAATATCAATTGCGGATCCAGCCCGCGAAAATCGCGAAGAACGCGCTGTTCGATGTGCGGGGAGTGCATCTCGTCCGGCAGGCGACCGCGAAGTGAATCCTTGCTGCCGCAACTCACCGGACATTCAAGTCGATAATCTGTTTGGTGCATTCGGCCGATTACGCCATCCGAGTCAACTGCGGCACCAGAGCGGCGATTTGATTCACCTGCCACAGGACGTGGCAGGGGGCTGGGCCGTGATCGAGGCGTGTCCTGTTAGCTACCGATCTCCTTCACTTACCGGGCGAGCCAGCAAGGGGTCGCTCGATGTCTATCTGATTTTTCCCCGCTCGCGGTATGCGGTCTATTGACAGCCCCTACCGCCGAGCCCGCATGTCGGAATGCGCCTGCTTTTCAATCGCCAACGCCTGGTGCCTGACGGCGAGAAAGAGCTGTTCCTCGGCGGCGCTCATGCGACGTCGTCGCCGGGCCATCACTTTGCGGGCGATCGCCAGGCCGCGCTGTTCGTCGTAGCGCGTGACCTCGTCGCCGTCGATCCAGGCGAAGCTGGGAACGAATTTCGGACTGCGTGCCGCGAAGACAGAAGAACAGAATCCAATGACCGCTCCCGTCGGGAAGCTGACGTTGATGCCCGCTTTGCTGTAATCGCCCACGAACATACCCACAAACATGCGACCCGAGTCGACCTCCCGGCCATTGATTGGCACGCGGATGTTGCCGTAGGTGTTTTTGAGGTCGCTGTTGATGCAGTCGGCGGCGATGTTGACCCAACTCCCGACGTAGCTGTGACCCAGGAAGCCGTCGTGCTGCTTGTTGCTGTAGCCTTGGATGATGCTCCCCTCGACCTCGCCTCCGACTTTGGAGACAGGGCCAATCGTTGTGCCGGCGTGAATCACCGCGCCGGGCTGAATCAACGATCCGTCACCGATCCACGCGGGGCCCTGGATGTACGTGTGCGGAAAGATCGTCACGTTTTCACCGATCCAGACCGGACCGTCCTCGGCGTCAATCACCGCGCACGGTTTGACCCGCGTTCCCCAGCCGATGTGGATCGCTCCCGGATTCAAGAGATGGCTGCCGGGGGAAACCACGCCCGCCACCCCCGCGTCGTCTTCGCACCAGTCTGCGCATAGCAGGTCGCTGTTGTGATCGACCAATTCCCAAGGCCAGTCGATGGGAGTGACGCAACGGGAAACATCCCGCCGGGGCAACCCCGCCAACAGCGCGCGGGTCTTGATCTCGTCGAGTAAGACTTCGGGAGTCAATCGTCGACACAATTCCGTGTCGGCGTGAACGCACGCGACAGCGCCAGTGGGGCCACAGACGCCAATCCACGAACCGTTTTCCGCGTCGGGAAGCTTTTGCCAGATGTAGCGGCCATTCAAGAACAACGTGGGTGATGACGGAATCTGGTTGACGGCTAGCCCCGAATGTTCCGCGACGACCGGGGCCAGCAAGGGGCGGCACCAGAGAGTGAGTTGTTCACAGGGGGCAAGCGACTCGGGATCCATCGCGATCGAAGACGACCGGCCGATCGCTTCCTCTGAAAGATCACCGAGCAGACCGTCGACCCGGGGTCTCTCGTGTGGCGTTCCCCATCCGTTTCTCGCTCCGTGCGCGGCGGTCGCCGTCTCACGACGAAGTTCCCGGTTGGCGTCCACCGGCTCCACATTCAGCAGCCGTTCGATTCGGGTGAGCAGGCTGGTCGCACCGCACAATAGATCAAAAACCGGGCGGACGTACACCAATGGAAGCAACCGCTGCCAACCGGAATCTTCATAGACGACGACGGAAGAGAACATCGGGCGGGACTCCAGAGAGTGCAGTGGGCACGATTCGGCCATCCCATCCGGGGCGGCATTCGAATCTCCATTTTCGAAATGATGATGAATCAAGACGGTGGCCGCGCTCCACCCAGCGACGGAGCGCGGGCCGCGATTTCACCTATTCCACCGTGACGCTTTTCGCCAGATTTCGCGGCTTGTCGACGTCGTGCCCACGGACGATCGCGGTTTCGTACGCCAGCAGTTGCAGCGGCACGCTGGTCACGAGCGGAGACAGCATCGCGCTGGTCGCCGGGACGTACACCACCTCTTCGCACATCCGCTCCAGTTCGCGATCGGGCTCGGTGGCGATGGCGAAGACCCGCCCCTCCCGGCTGCGCACCTCTTCGATATTCGACAGGATCTTCCCGTAGGTGTTGTCCCGCGGGGCGATCACCACCACTGGCATTCCCGGGTCGATCATCGCGATCGGACCGTGTTTCATCTCGGCGGCAGGCAATCCCTCGGCGTGGATGTAACTGATTTCCTTCAGTTTGAGCGCCCCTTCCAGCGCCAGCTCGGCCAACTGCCGGGCGAGGTCGCGGACTTGATCGTGTACACCCAGAGCCGCGCGCACTTTGGCAGGAATCTGTTCAAGTTCCCGCAACATGTTCTCGGTTCGCTCGTTCGACAAGTGCCTGCGTCGGCCCAGATAGACCGCCAGCATCGACAGCACCGCCACCTGCGCGGTGAACGCTTTGGTGCTGGCGACGCCGATTTCCGGCCCCACGTGCAGATAAACCCCCGCCTGCGCCTCGCGGGCGATTGTCGAGCCAACGACGTTGACGACTCCCAAGGCGGTCGCCAGGCGGTCGCCCCCTTGGTCTTCACTTCGCGCAGCGCGGCCAGCGTGTCGGCAGTCTCTCCCGACTGGCTGATCGCGATCGCGAGTGTCCCTTCCTCCACGATCGGATTGCGATATCGCAATTCGCTGGCGTAATCGACGTCGGTTGGAATCCGCGCCAGTTCTTCGATCAGATATTCCCCCACCAGCGCCGCGTGCCACGCTGTGCCACACCCGAACAGCAAGACCCGCCGACATCTCGGTAGATCCCGTTCCAACTGCTGCAGGCCGGCGAGAACGACTTCATTCGTCCGCAGATTCAGTCGCCCCCGCATCGCGTTCTGCAATGTCTCGGGCTGCTCGAAGATCTCTTTGAGCATGTGATGCTCGTAGCCCGCGAGTTCAATCTGTTCGAGCCGCATTTCCAGCGTATGAACCCGTTTGTCGACCGGCATCGCATCGATCGTCGCGACGTGCATCCCCGAAGGATCGATCGTCACAATTTCGTTGTCGTCGAGGTATGCCACTTGGCTGGTGTGCGTGATGATCGCCGACGCGTCGGACGAGATCACATACTCCCCCTCACCAATCCCCACGATCAGCGGGCTTCCGCGTCGGGCTGCGATCAGTGTTTGCGGCGCGTCGAGACTGACGACGACAAGCCCGAAAGTCCCCTGGACATCATGCAGTGCCCGTCGCACGCTGCCCAGTAAGTCTCCTGTTTGGGAATACAGGAATCCGATGAGTTGCGCCAGCGACTCGGTGTCGGTTTCGCTCTGGAATTCGATGCCCTGCTGTTCGAGGAATTCCCGAATCGTCGCGTGATTTTCGATGATGCCGTTGTGAACGATCGCGATCCGCCCCTGTGCGGGTGGCCCACCGCGTGTGGGCGACGCCAATTGTCCCCGGAACCGGTTTCTCGGTCACGAGTTGTTGGAGTTGGCGCACGCGGCCCACCGCCCGCCGGATGTGCAAACCGTCGGTTGACAACGTCACCAGCCCCGCCGAGTCGTAGCCCCGGTACTCAAGCTGGCTCAAACCGTTGATCAGAATCTCCGCAGCGTCGCGTTTTCCAACGTAACCAATGATGCCGCACATGTTGTTGCTCTTTGCGTCCGTGTCGAAATGTCACAGCCAGTGGAAAACGAGAACTCCAGCGAGCCACAGGCGAACGCGGGAGGCGTTCACTGCGGTTCGGTAGCAATTATCGACCCAAAACTCCAGGTTTTGGTGCTCAGTGGCTGAAAACGGGAATTGGGGGCGAAACGCCCCTGAGGCACTGGCACCCGTTCCAACGTCTTTGGGGTTTCGACAAGGAAACGCCCAGTCTGACGCAACGAATTCTCCGCAAGAACTGGGAAAATTCGAGAAAATGGAAGTTTCTAGGTGCCAGGCGGTGGGATCACCGAGTCGACAGTGTCATCAGATCCGCATGCGGATGCAAGGGATCACCGGCAGTTCAGAAAAAATTCTCAGACTCTTTTGAGGATTCACGCAATCCGCTCAGGGGACCGTCGTATCAACAAATACCAGTGCGGCAGATTGCCGCAATTGGCGCAATCTGCTTGTCCCCTAATGGTTCAGCTCTTTATTGATTCAGTCCGTACACCAGAATATTCACCGCCATCTTCACCGCGTCCTCATGAATGTAGCCGGTACACGCCACCGAAGCCTGGCGTTCCAACGCGCAACTGATGTCGTATTTGCTGTACACCACCACATATCGATTATTGACGATGATTCCCTCCAGGAACGGCTCCACCGTCCGGACAGAAACATCCAAAGCGGCGTTGTTCACCCCCACATCCGCCTCTCGCCGACGAACGGTTTTCAGCTCGTGTCCCGATTTGCTCAGAAACAATTCGTGCGCCACGGGAATCTTGTCCAACGGCTGATCCGGGTAAACCTGTTTCATCAGTTTGCGAAAACTCTGATCGAATTGCGGAGATCCGCAGCACGCGTCGGCAAATAAAAATCCGCCATTGTCCAAAAACTTTCGCAACTGCTCAATCTCGTTCTTCGTCAGTTGAAAATCATGCCGGCCGTGCATGTACAACAGCGGATACTGATGCAAATTGCGATCCACCAGAGTGATATTGCCGGTCTTCCCCGCCACTGGCAGGTGCGCCGTTCCCCGGGCCGCCTGCATGATGCGTTTGAGCGCCTGTGGTGCCGCGTCCCAATCTCCCGTGTAGCGGATCTTCCGCAACTCAACCAGATCCCGTTCAATCGCCTCGTCCGATTCGCCGGTCGGAATCACCGCCTGACGCTCCAGCTTGTTCAACACCTGCCGACCTGTCACGTAGGCCACAATGTTCACCCCCATCTGGCTGGAACGCGTGATCATGTTCACCAGATCCTGTGGTCGCTTCGGAACTTGAAAGCTGGTCCACTTGTCCCAC
>JAPLOC010000113.1 GCA_026692825.1 Planctomycetota bacterium
CCACCCAGCGCAGGGAGGCGATTCTCCACGGAATGATCGCGGCGTTCGACTTCTTTGAATGTGTCCCGCAGGAGGCGTGGTGGGACAATCCCAAGACGGTTGCGGTGGAGTTTCAGCGCGGGCTATACCGTCGCGTGAGCCAGTCGTATCGGGAGCTGGCGAGTCACTACAACTTCGCGGCGGTGTTTTGCATACCGTCCCGAGGGATCGAGAAGCCGCATGTTGAGGGCCGCGTGAAGTGGCTGGAGCGGGAATGGGCGACGCCTGTTCCGCGCGTGGGCAATCTCGAAGAGCTGAACGCTCTTCTGCGGGGACGCTGTCTGGAGGATCGACGGCGCGTCGCCACGGGACCGACGGCGACGATCGGGGCGCGGTTCGAGCAGGATCGAAGTGAAGCGGCCTCGCTGCCGCTCCGGCGATTCGAACCGTGTATCACACGCGAAGCGCGAGCTGACAAGTATCAAACCGTCCGGTTCGATCGTGTGACGTATAGTGTGCCACGCAACGTGGCATTCCAGAACGTGACCGTGAAAGCGTTTGTGAATCACGTCGAGATCGTCTGGAGGAACACGGTTGTCGCGTATCATGAGCGGAGTTATGAGCCGGGGACTCCGATGCTCGACCCTCGGCACCATCTTGTCACTTTATCGAGAAAACCAGCCTGTTTGGATCACGCGCCGGTGTATCGCGACTAGGATCTTCCGCCGGTCTTCCCGCGACTGCGTGCGGCGCCGGAGGATCACGACGGGCATCACAAGGGGGCGCGACAGTTCATTCGCGTGCTGCAACTATTGAACGCTCTTCCCGTCAAACATCTGGCGGTGATCCTGGAGGAAGTGTGCCCTGCTGGACTACCGGGGCCACCCATATTGTATGTGGACGTGATCATCTCGCGCGTCGCGCGAAGGTGCGCGGACGCGAAGCGCGAGACGCTAGTTGCGACCGACTTGCTGGCAGGCGTTCCCGTGGTGCGGGTGCCGGCACCCAACAAGCCCCGATACAACCGATTGCTTCCCTCAGGAGATCTGCGACGAATGGGATACGTCTCGTTCAACCGCGCGGCTGCCAAACTGCTGTTTCTATCTGTCCTCGGAGGTCAGTACACCAAGCGACGGTGGATTTTGAAAGGCATGGCACCAATGTCCAACAGTGGTTGCGACGAAGTGTGACAGCGGATAGGCTGACTTCGTCCGGAGAAGCGGAGTCAGGCTCTGCGGGGACGCACCCTGGCAAGGAATATCCGGATCACCAATGCGCCAACGGTGCATCCGACCCCTGGAGGCAAATGCTTCCAGGAGTCGCGTCATTCAGTCCGGCGGAATACGCATCGTTTCAAGGGTTGCGTGGCCCGCTGGACACCTCAGTCCGCCAGGCAGCAATCGGGAGGCATGTGTCCAACGAAGCGGCGGAGCGCCTGAAGACGACGCTCAAGGACGCCCCCGTCATTTTTATCGACGGTCATTGAAATCTCCATTTCACTCAAGGAAACGCCACGCGGGGCTTGACAACTCGACACGCATGTTAGGTATAGTCCAAGCGACGAGTGCGCTTTGTTGAGTCGTCTGACGGTGATCCCGCCGGGATCCGTTGCCGGTCGGCAACTCGAACAAGCAATTCGTAGGGATAATCGGGCCACTGAGTATACACGCGCTCATGCGTGCGTTGTGGGCGGGGTCGTCATTCGTGTTGCGGCAGTATAAAGTCGCCTGCCATTGGGAACTCCACGGTGTCCGACATGTTGGCGTTTATGTACGCGTGTCGACTTGGCCGGACAAGTCAGTCAAGCGCCGCGAGAGTCCGGCATCCTTGGTCGCTCCGACGAGAGCGGTCAATCGCGCCCCTCATCGGCCACCTACGGTGCAACGTCGTTTCACTTGGCAACCTGCGAGGTGGTCCTTTTGGGCTGCGAAAGTGGTACCGATTTACCCTGCGAATGACAGTTTGGAAGATGGGAGCCCCATGCCTCCACGCCCCGTAACCATCTGCCATAAAACGACTTGCGGCGTTTCTCCTGGGATCTGCCACGAGAATTGGATTCGAGCGGGTGGGTGGCACCGCCCAAGTTCCGTCGACATTATTTTTTGGCAAGCGCCAAACTAAGATACGGATGTGATTCCGGAATCTCGAGGCCTGCTTTGCCATTAATAAAATTGGCCAGAACCGCAAGACGAATTCTGGTTGCGTATGCGTCATTCGGCGTCTGAATGTATTTGTCGAATTCAAGTAGGCTGTAGGACGCTTTTCTAATGTCGGTAGCTGCCAATTCGCGATTCTCTTGTCTCGCAGTTTCGAAAGCGACAAAATGGTCGCGACGCACCTTTCCGACAGCTCCGATTTTCGACAACAGCCGGTAAAGGTGAAACATCAATGTCGCCATCCCGACTGATTTTAGCAGCGTGTCGTTGTCGGTAAAAACATGGCACATCTTTTCAAGGTGTACCTCAACTCGCTTCTGAAGTTTGGCTGCCAACAGAAGTCCCTTAGGTTTTTCGGCCCAATCCATTACAAACGAGTCAAGATACGTTTTCTTAGTATCTACGACCTCGTCTTTGTCTTCGATCATCAAAAATTTTGTTGCGAGATCGCGATGTTTGTATCGCCTGTCAATAAAGGCCAACTTATTCGAAAACAATTCATGCGCTGCCAAGTCCCGAATGACTTTTGGAATTGGCCCAGGAAAGGCGTTTCGTTTTTCTGGCGCATTGAGTGGGACTGCTTCATTAAGGCGGGAGAACATGTCCTCAATGAGGTCGATGTCATCGGTGCGCACCGCGACGACTGCGAGCGTTGTTGCATCGAAACGCGACTTCAGAATTGGGTACTTCTTTCCAAGATCGCCGTATGTAAAGTTCGCGGCCTTGACGTTGGAATCGTGTAGGTACTGAAAGTCAGGTGCGAGGGCGAACTTCCCTTCCATGAAATCCCAGAGCGCCGAGAGTCGCTGTTTGCCATCGATAATCGCGTAGCGCTGCAGCACTCGGCCAATCTTTTTCGCGGGCACAAGTTCATGGAAGTAGAACTTTGGAATGTCGTAGCCGTTGATCACCGAATCGACCAAAAGCTGGCGCTTATCGACTGTCCAAATGTCACTTGCTCGTTGATACGGTGGATCGAGCAAAATCTCCTCACGAAGTGAGTAGAGATATTGAATTGCACCTTGGGGCAAGCTGGACACAGCGAACTCACTCATAGTATCGACTCCGAGGCCAACTTTCCAACACTGTCCAGATCCGGAAATATTGAAAGTCGCCTGACCCCCAATACGGCGAGCTCTCGCCGAATGGATCGTTTTGACGCAGCGGGAATCACAAGTCTCCACACGTGAAGCTTGTCACCGTAGGATTCGATTGGCTCCGTCTTTTTGTGGTGAACGGTGAACACGCTTTGCTGCGCCGTCATACGCCCCGCTTCTCGTGATGCGATTGCAGCCGCTGGTGGCTTCGTAATGCCTCGACTGAGGTGGATCTTTTCCGGTTCGAAGTCGTCGAGGTAGGCTTCTAGGCCGAACGCTGGGATCTCTCCCCGATGTGTGCCTGATTTCCCCCACTGCTCGTTGAAAGCGACGGGATCCATGCACCACAAATGACCATCTTTGGAGTTGTGGAGCTCGAGATCATCGCATGCAAAGAATAGTGCTACAAGCGGACTTTCAGTTCAGTCAAGTAGGTGTGTGGGAACTCCATGATGTCGCATCAAAAACAGCCATTCCCAGGGCGTGTTCGGTCGGTGGGCGAGCAATGGAAGTGCGTTTTGCTTGAAGCGGGTAAGGAAGGTCGTTTCGTGTTCGAGTTTATACGGACTTCTATACAGCGAGGGACTCAGAGTCCACGCGCAATCTACGTGACCGCGAAACCATACGGTGTCGGCTGATGGGTCGTATTGCGAGTGTAACGCACTCAATACTTCCGCTACGGAGTTGACCGGTGTATCGGCATGCTTCATGGATTGTCGAACTCTTCGGTCGATGTGAATTCTGGCCAAGGAATGATACTGCGGTAGTATTCGACGGTCAATGGCGTCGCGGGCCGCAATACTGGGATAGCGTGGCCACGATTCCTGGCAGGGGTAAATCCTTGTGGTGACTAGAGTATTTCCAGAATACGTCCCATTGATCGCTGTCACCCAGTGTGGTGAGGGCCGGGACACAAAAGGAGACATAGTGAGTTTCAAGACTTCTTCGGCATTCCTGGCGGTCGCAAACACGATTCCAGACCCAAACACTGGGCGGTAGGACGCGTCCAGTCGTTGTTGCCGAACGGCCCTACTTTCATTCTTCATACTTCGCCACATCAAGAATTGTGATCCGCCGACGAATATTCCCCGAGAAGTGGTTCCGGACTTCCGCGCCTGAAAATGGCGACGATTTTCGGAGCCTGTGGTCACTCCACGAAAGCCTATGCTGGTCCCACGCGACTCCATGAACGACATACAACCGCAACTCCCACCATCCACCGAACCTGCATCACGACCCGCTCGTGGTAAGGTCTTCCCGTTTTGGCGATGGTTCTGGCTTTCATTCCTCGTTGTCTCTCTCGTCTACGTCTGGTATTGCTTCTACGTCCCCTCCAACCGCGTCGCCTGGGCCGCCAACTACTCGTCGGCTCAACAAAACGCGACCCAATCCGGCAAGCCGATCATCCTCTACTTCACCGGCAAGTGGTGCGTTCCCTGTCGGATCATGAAGCGCGAAGTCTGGGCCGATGAGCAGGTGACGGCTGCGGTCAATGCCGCGTTCATCCCGGTCACGATTGACGTGGACGATCCTGACGCGGCCGAGACGGTGAATCGTTACGGTGTCGGTGCCACGCCAAACACGATCATCACGGATCCCCAAGGGAATGTTCTGCTACACAGACAGGGGGGAATGGGGAAAGCGGACTTCCTCGAGATGCTCGGGAAACTGAAACCATCCGCAACAAATGGCCTGTAACGTCGAGCCGTCCGAATCGTCGGACAAATGATCACTTTTCCTCCCCTCTTTCCCCCACCCATCACATCGCGCGCGGCAGCAACTCGGCGATTGGTTTGCCGGTTTGCAGAATCGGGACCGGCCGGCCGGCGAAGTTGAGCAGTTCCACGCGCGCGGCGTCGATTCCCAAGTGTCGGTAAACCGTCGCGAGAAAATCCTGCACCCCCAACCGCCGCTGGATCGCCTGTTCGCCACGGGGGTCGGTGGCACCGATCACCTGCCCCGGCGTGATGCCGCCGCCGCTGAATAGGAACGACATGGCGCTCGGCCAGTGGTCGCGCCCCGGCTGGATCGTACCGGTCGGGCCGCTGGCGACTCCTTCCCCCGTGCTGGCGGCGTACGAGATCTTAGGAGTCCGTCCGAAATCGCCTCCAACCACGATCAACGTCTCCTGGTCAAGTCCCCGCGCGTGTACGTCTTCGATCAGGGCACTGACCGCCTGATCGAAGAACGGGGCGCGGTGCTTCATTCCGTCGAAGACATGGTGATTCACCGCATGGTCGTCCCAGTTCTGCACGCGGCCGCACAACGGCCCATTCAGCGTGACGGTGACCAGTTCGACACCCGCCTCGACCAGTCGGCGGGCGAGCAGGCACTGCTGCCCCCAGGAATTCCTGCCGTATTGATCGCGGGTCGCCGGGGTTTCTTTGGAAAGATCAAACGCCTGCCGGGCCGCTGTGCCCGTCAGCATGTTCCACGCCTGCGTCTCAAACCGATCCATCGCCTCCATATTCTTGCCGGCGTCGGTTTCGCGTCGCAGGCGGTCAAGTCCGGTACGCAGCCCGATGCGTTGCGCGAGCCGCGCCGACTGTTGCTCGTCTTTCAGACCGATGTTCGGGACTTCAAACGTCGGCGAATTGGGATCGCCGTGAACGGGAAACGGTTCGTGGGCCGGACCGAGATACGCCGAGCCAAGGTAGGGGATCGGATTCACTCCAATGTAATTCGGAAGGTCGCGTTCAGGACTGGACCGCAGGAAGTTGACAATCGACATCAGGTCGGGATTGTCGGGTTTGAGCCGACGCCCCTGAAAGGGATGCCCCGTGAAAATCTGCTGGGGACCGTCATCGTGGCAGAATCCGGTGTGGACCATCGACCGCATCACGGTGAACTTGTCCGCGAGCGTCGCCTGCCGAGGCAGCAGCTCGCAGAACTGCAGCCCGGGCACTTTCGTGTCGATCGGGTCGTATGGACCGCGATACTCCAGGGGAGCATCGGGTTTGGGGTCGTACGTTTCGAGATGGCTGGCCCCGCCATGCAGCCAGACGACGATGAGCGAAGAATGTCGCCGGGCCTGCGGGGCCGCCGCTTCCGCCCGCAACCGAAACAAGTCGGGCAGATTCATACCGACAAAACCACCCAGGCCAAGCCGCACTGCGTCGCGACGGCGCAGGAGACCCGAGGCAAACGTATCGACCGGCGGGGGCATCGCGGTGTTCCCTGGAGAAGCGAGATCGAGTCATCAACACATTGTGATGCGTGAAGTCTACGGGCGGACCGCTGGGGGTGCAATTACACCATCGCGTTCACGACCCACCGGGGCGAGGGCCACCCATCAGCCAACCGCCTTCATGAGTTGTTTCTCATCGTGCGCTGAGTCGAATCAACGCAGGGTCCGAGGACAGTGCCTGCCGTTCTGGAATCTGCATCGTTCGTCCTGCCGTTTGCCCAGGCGAGGAAAGAATCGCAACTTGTCGCGATGGAAATGCGTCGTCAGGGACGCCTCGATCCGGGTGACAAACGGCTGGATGCGGTATAACGTCGGGCGAGTAGAACGCGTCCGTCCCCACCGTTACCATCCATGAACCAGTCTCCACCCCGACCTGCGCTATCCGCTCCTTCCGGTCCGACCGTTGCAATCGCGGTCAGTACGCTGGTTGGCATTCTGCTCCTCAAGGCGATGGGACGTCCCTGGTGGTGCGCCTGCGGCCAGTATTTCGTCTGGTCGGGGAATATCTGGAGCGAACACAACTCACAGCATCTGTTCGATTTCTACAGCACCAGCCATTTGCTCCACGGGTTTCTGTTCTGGTGGTTTCTCCAGTTCGCCATTCCGATTTCTTGGCAGCGATGGCGACTGCCAGCGGCCGTTCTTCTCGAAATCCTGTGGGAACTCGCCGAGAATTCTCCGTTTGTCATCCACCGCTACCGCGAAGGAACGATCGCCCTGGGTTACGAGGGGGATTCTCTGGTGAATTCGCTCTCCGATATTCTGTGCGCCGGCGTCGGCTTCCTGATCGCGCGGCGATTGGGCTGGAAACGGGCGCTGACTCTCTTTATCGCCGTCGAAGTGGTCGTCCTCCTGTTGATCCGCGACAACCTGACACTCAATGTCTTGATGCTGCTTTTGCCTTTGCCTGGCATCAAGACATGGCAGATGGAAGGGATGCCGCAGTGAAGCGGATGAACGGGGTCAAGCGTTCCCTTGAGAGCCAGTTAACCACGTAACCATGGAACGGTGATTGAGATCCTCGCTCTGTCAGACAAGATCGGCGTCAAACGAAACCTGTCCGGTTCGCAATGCGATTGGTCGCCATTCGTCGAAGTTAACGCGAAACGCATTCAGGCTTCGCAAAAAGCACAACATTGCCGGTGGCACCTGTTGACTTGGTTACCGGCGTCGTACGTGGCAGACAGAGCGAAGATCTGATTCACCAATCCACACAAGGTGGATGGGGTCTGGACCGCGCAACGTGGTTTGGGGCTAGCCATCGATCTTTCTCCCCATCCGCTCAAGGCGGATGGGGCCGTCGCCATCACGAGCCACGAACCGGCTTTCCCCAGCCCCCCGTCGCATTGACTGGAATTCCCTAATCTTTGGACTTGGACGTCGGCATCCCATTGGACATTGGAACCATGCCTCTTAAAATCCATTGTCGATTGGTCAACTGACTCGAAAAGCGCATTGTCCCGAGCATGATTCGACTCAACCGATCACTCTCCCGCTCGATCCTCAAGCAAACGAGAGATCGTCCCTGCCAGATTCTTCCTGGAGACCGGACCAACGACCACACCCTTACGATCGACGACAATCAGTGTGGGCCATTCGACAACTCCGAATCGTTCACTGGTCTGGCCCGAGTACTTTGACTCCGGTACCGGGCTGTCGAGAACCGTGGTGAAGGGAAGCGGTTTCCGATTCCACGATTTCTCCTGACACACCGCGAGGGCGCGATCGAGTTCCTCAAACGTTTTCAGCTCGGGGGTATGCACCGATAACCACTCCACCGGCTGGTCACGGAACTTGTCCGCCAATTCCATCAGCAGGGGCATGTCGTTGACGCACGGAACGCACCATGTCCCCCAAAAGTCGAGTACGACCACTTTACCCCGAAGTTGTTCCCAGTTCTTCTCTTCTCCCGGTCGCCACCGCAACTGCAGCTCGGGGGCCGGTTTCCCTTTCAGCGCAACAGCTTCCGACGGCGCGACCACCGTGGTTCCCAGGTCGAGTGCCGATTTCCCCGAAGGAATCGAGAAGGGAATCTCAAAGCCGGCATGCTGCGATGATTTTCGCGCAGTCAACACATACTCTCCCGGAGGCAGACTCAATTGAAAATCAACCCGTTGGCCGCCTGCCACCAACTGCCGGCGTGTCGTCAGAAAGCCGATCGGCTGGCGCTTCGCCGACTCAACCGCGATCGCGACATCGGCCGACTCAGACACTCCTTCCAGGAGGCACTCCCCGCGCACCAGGCAGGTGGACTCCAGATTCAACTCCAGCGCTTCTTTGGTCGTATCCGCCGACTCAAAGCGGATCGCCATTTTCTTCTGTTTCGGATCGATGGTGAACAGCGGCAGTACGGTGTCGAAGCGTCGCAATGTCAAACTTGATTTCATCGCGAATTGCCCGTCGGCGCCACTCCAGTCCTGATCGCGGCCATCCCAGCCCGGTTGTGGAACATAGGGGAGTCCATCCGCGCGAAACTGCAACGAAGCGTTCGTCACCCAGGCATCGGACACAGGCTTGCCCCGGTCGACAACAACCCCCCGCCACACGGGTGCCAGGATCACCCGCAATTCGTTTCCTCCCTCTCCCAAAATCCAACTGGCCGGGCGAAATCCCTCGGCGGAAATGTGCAGCGCCACGTTGTCAGCCGGTGCCTTTGCCGACTTGGCCACTCCCAGTTCATCGGTCGAGACCTTGTCCCAGTCCCGCAAGGGGGTCGCTGCCAACCGGACGGTCGCGCGGGGGATTGGCTGTTGGGCGACATCCACCACGGTTGTTTTCATCCCGGACGTTCGCGCCTTCGGGAATCTCGTAACGGAATTGTGCCGGGTCCACCGCTTTCCCGTACTTCTGTTCCAGAACCTCGAACTCCAGCGTGTATTTGATCTGGGGATCGATCGTGCCGTCGCTGGGATTTCGATTCCGATAACGATGTTCTCCCTTCGCGACTCGCCAGACATCCCCCTCTTGAACGAACTTTGTGACTTCCCACTCATCGTGAAACAATTTGTCGTTCGCATCCCAGAAGCGTTGCAGTCGCACGTGATGCCACG
>JAPLOC010000114.1 GCA_026692825.1 Planctomycetota bacterium
GATTGGTGAATGAGATCCTCGCTCTGTCCGACAAAACCGGCGTCAAGCGAAATCCGTCCGGATCGCAAAGCAAATGGTCGCCGATTGTCGCTGGGAACGCGAAGCGCATTCATGCCTTGCAAAAAGCATGACATTGCCGGTGGCAATCGCTGACTTGGTTACCGACGTCGTGTGTGGCAGACAGAGCGAAGATCTGATTCACCAATCCACACGAGGTGGATGGGGTCTGGACCGTGCAATTTGGTTTGGGGCTAGCCATCGATCTTTCTCCCCATCCGCTCAAGGCGGATGGGGCCGTCGCCAACACCAGCCGCCAACCGAATCTCCAACGACGCCTTTCGGCTCAAGTGCAATGGCGTTTTTTCGGTCACGCGGTGTGTATCTCGCAGCGACGCGACTCACTCTGACCGGTTCCTCAACCGCCGGTCAATTGGGAAAACGCCTCCAGCGTCGCATCAATCTCTTGATGGGTGGTGAACGGGCCGACCGAGAGGCGCAGGGTGCCACCCATTGAAAACGTCCCCAGGGCGCGATGCGCCCCGGGAGCGCAGTGCAGGCCGGCTCGGGTTTCGATGCCTAAGCTCTGGTCGAGAATGGCGGCGAGATCGTGCGCGTCGTAACCGTCGACAGTGACGCTCAACACGCCGACCCGGTCGTGATCGAGCGGCGCGCCCCACAGGGTCACGCCGGGCAACCGCCGCAACCCTTCCCCCAGCCGACGGATCAACTCCAGCTCGTGGTCATGCAGCTCGGCGGGCGTTTGCTTCAACACCCAACTGACCCCCGCCTCCAGTCCACACAATCCCGGAGCGTTGTGATTCCCCGATTCATATTTGTCGGGCAGGGTGGTTGGCTGACGATCGTCTTCGCTGGCACTTCCCGTCCCCCCCTGACGGATCGAACGCAACGAGTCCTCCAGGCCGGGACGAAGGTAAAGCACGCCGGTCCCCAACGGTCCCAGCAATCCTTTGTGCCCTGAACAGGCCAGAAGATCGATCGGGAGCTGGCGGAGATCGATCGCCACATGGCCGGCGGACTGGGCCGCATCGACCAGAACGAGTGCCCCCGTCTCCCGCGCGACGGTCACCAGGTCGGCGATCGGTAGAATCGCCCCGCTGACATTGGACGCGTGCGAAATAACCGCCAGCCGCGTTTGCTGCTGTGTCAGCGCTCGGCGAAACGAGTCGACCGTGACCGTTCCATCACACGTCGCGGGGACAATCTCGACATCCAGACCGAACCGATCCTGCATATCGCGCAAGGGACGCACCACCGAGTTGTGTTCCAGTTGGGTTGTCACCACCCGGTCCCCCGGTTTCAACATCCCGTGCAGCGCCAGATTCAATGCGTCGGTGCCGTTATAGCCAAAGACGATCCGTTCGGGACCTTCGGCGCGAAACAGCTCCGCCAGGCGAGCCCTGCAGCGCGCGACCGTCGCCGACGCCGCGACCGAACTGCCATACCCGCCCCGACCGACCGCCGCCCCCACGGTGCGCTGATAGCGGTCGACTGCGTCGTAAACCGCGTCAGGCTTGGGAAAGCTGGTGGCGGCGTTGTCGAGATAGATGCGGGTCACGCGGTCATCCGCCGATCGAGTGCATCGGCCTGTCTGGCTGCACAAACCGGGCCGTGTTGATTTCGTGCCCTTCTTTCTTGACGGCGATGCTCTCGCGAATCGCTCGGGCGATCTCCGCGTCGGCCGCGTTGTCCCGCAGCATCGACTTCACATCTGTCTCTTCCAGACTGAAGAGACAGTTGCGCAACTTCCCATCCGCAGTGATACGGAACCGATCGCAACTCATGCAAAAGGGTTCACTCACGGAGGCGATGATGCCAATGCGACCCACACCGTCGACGAACTGAAACTCCGACGCGGGAGCATGCGGATCCTGTTCACTCATTGGAACGAGTGGCATGATCTCGCGCGACAGAATCTCGAGAATCTCGTGCTTGAACAGCACTTTGTCCCGACCCCAGTTGTTGTCGGCATCGAGCGGCATGAACTCAATGAAACGGATCTCGACACCCGTCTCCCGCGCGAATCGACCGAACGGGGCCGCTTCGTCCTCCGTCAGTCCCCGGACCGCGACCGCATTCACCTTCACCGGGTCAAATCCGACCCTCTGCGCCGCCTGGATCCCTTCGATCACCTTCTCGTACCCGGTCCGCCGAGTGATCTTCTCGAACTTTTCCGGGTCGAGCGCGTCGAGGCTCACGTTGATTCTTCGCAGGCCGGCGTCATACAGCTCCTGCGCCTGCTCTGCAAGCAAAATCCCATTCGTCGTCAAGCCGATGTCTTCGATTTCGGGAATCGCCGCCAGCTTTTCGACGAGTCGGTGCAAATCCCGCCTCACGAGCGGCTCTCCCCCCGTAAGTCGGATCTTTCGCAAACCCAGCGGGACGGCGATTCGCACGAACCGTTCAATCTCTTCGAACGTCAGCAACTCCCGCCGATTCATGAACTGCACATTGTCGGCGGGCATGCAGTAGAAACAGCGGATGTTGCAGCGATCGGTGACGCTGATCCGCAGATTCGTATGCACACGGCCGAAACTGTCGAGGAGGGGCATGGGGGGGGAGGAAGGATGAAGGATGAAGGCGGAAGGATGAAAAAAAGGGGGGGTTAGGGTTTTTTAAGGCCGGGGTGGATCCATTCTTTGGTGCCGTCGTCCCAGTTTTCTTGTTTCCAGATCGGGACGACTTCTTTGAGGGTGTCGATCAGCCATCGGCCGGCTTCAAATGCCTGGTCGCGGTGTGGGGTGCTGACGGCGACCGCGACGCTGATGTCTCCCAGTTCCATGGTTCCCAGGCGATGCACGATCGCCGCTTTGACGATTGGCCACCGGGCGCGGGCGAACAGTTTGACGGCGAGTTTCATGTCACCAGGAGTTTCTTCCGCGAGGGACGCAGCTTGTGTTTCAATTCGGGCGTGGGTGAATTCTCGCACCGTTCCCAGGAACAGCACGACCGCGCCGGCGGCGTTCGAACGAACCTGTTCGGTCAGTGCCGTGAAATCGATCGGATCGTTGGTCAGTTGAATCATGCGAGATCGGAGAAGAACCGGTAAACGTCAGCCGCCACTCACGGGGGGAAAACAGGCGACTTCCAGCCCGGCGGCAAGAAGGTGCGCATCCCCCGCGTATTCCTGACCAACCGCGACCAGCAAATGGGGGGAAAGCGGGGCGAGAGCCGGGCAGGCGCGGGCGAGCGCCTGTTTCAGCTCAAGCACGGTCGCTGGCTCGCTGACATCGACTTCGAGCTGCGGCGTCCCCGCAAGGTCGCGGGCGCGGGCGAACAGTTTGACGGCGAGTTTCATGTCACCAGGAGTTTCTTCCGCGAGGGACGCAGCTTGTGTTTCAATTCGGGCATCAACCCGTACGCGAGCGCCAGCAGCTTGAGCGGATGCAGCGTCGGGGTGGCGGTCCCCTGTTCCATCTGCATCTTGCAGCCGCTGCATTCCGTGGTACCAACCACCAAGTCGGTCTGACGCATCCTCGAAATCAACCCCCAGCCGATCCGTATCGACTGAGCGAAGTTGGCCTGCGTCAAACCCCAGGTGCCGGCCATTCCGGAACAGCCGTGTTCCATCCTATGGATCTTGAGGCCCGGGATCAAACCGAGCAGATCCGCCAGCGGCGTTCCCGCCCCCAGAGATCGCAGGTGGCACGGAGTGTGATACCCGATCACCAGATCGAGCCGCTGCATGTCGGTGCGCAACAGCTTCTCGCCATGCAGCCGGGCGAGATACGCTCCCGCCTCAATCGTCTGCCTCGCGACAATCTCAACATCCGGGTGATCGACCAGTAACGGATACTCTTGCTTGAGGCACAATGCCGCCGAAGGTTCTGTACAGACAATCTCACACCCTTCCCGGGCGAAGTCGGCCAGTTCCCTCAGGTTTCGCAGCGCCAGTTCCCGCGCCCCTTCAAGATCCCCCGCCGAGATCAGCGCCATCCCCGACGTCGTCTGCAACGGCGGAACGTAAACCGGAATGCGATGATGTTTCAATATCGCGACGAACGCCCGGGCCAACTCCGGATCATGGAAGTTCGCGTAATGATCGACAAAGAACACCACCGGCCGAATCGCCCCCCGCAATCCCGGTCGGGTGAGCAATTCACGCTGTGCCAGCCTCAAAAAATTGCGGCGGGCGAACGGGGGCAGCTTCCTTAACCTCGAAACACCGGTCGCCTTCTCGATCAGCCACCGCATCGCGGGGTTTTCGAGCGCCCAGTTGATCGCGACCGAGGCCGCGCTGCCAATCGTCCCCAGGGTGTGCATCCGCGACAACACCCAGTCGGCCCGACTCAACCCCTCTTCCACCACATATCCCGCCTTCGCCTCAATCATCAGGTGCGGAATATCGACGTTGGAAGGACATTCGGGGACGCACTGCTTGCAGTTGTAACACAGGTCGGCCAACCGCTTGAATTCGGGGGTCTTCATCGAGTCGGCGGGCAAATCGCCAGACAGCAGTTGCCGCATCAGGTTCGCCTTCGCGCGGGGACTCGCCTCCTCGGTCGGCTCCACCCGAAACAACGGACACATCCGCAACTCGGGTTCGCGCGTGCGACATTGCCCGCAACCGTTGCAGCGGGAAGCCGCCTGTAAGACTTCGGGCGCGGTCCACTTCAACTGCAATTCGACCGTCGCCGTCGGCTCCACCGGAGCGGGACGCAGGTTCTTTGTCGCCAGTTCGCGATCATCGGTGATCACTTTCCCCGGGTTGAACAGCCCCGCCGGGTCAAACAGCCGTTTGATCTCGCGGAAGACCTCGTACAGCGGACCATACTGATCCTGGATATAGGCCGACCGCGACAGGCCCGCACCATGCTCACCGCTGATCGTTCCCCCCACCTGGTACACCACTTCGTACAAATCGCGGGCGATCTCGTCGAGCTGCCGCGCGGTCTCGGGGCCGGGTGGGGGCAGAAACGGTCGCAGGTGAACCTGTCCCGCCGCCGCATGCGCGTACAACGACGCGATCACCCGATGCTTGCGAAACACTCCCTGCGCCCGCACCAGAAACTCGTTCAGGGCCGCCGGCGGAACCGCGACGTCTTCCACGAACGGCAGCGGCCGCACCACTCCCGGCATCCGCGCCAGCAGGGGAACCACCGTTTCTGGAAGCGACCACAGAAAATCGACTTCTTCGGGAGTTTCCGCCAGGTGCACCACGAGATCGCCACCGACGGTCTCCTCGGCCGCCGCGACCACCAGTCGCAACCGCCGCGAGACCTCGGCGGCGGAGTAGCCGGTCTGTTCCACGATCAACGCCGTCTCGGCGGTCGCCGGGATCAGCGTGCGAAATCGGGCGTCACCATCGCACGCCAGACTGAGAACCCGCCGGTCCAGCAGATCACACGCCGACGGATCGTGCGGAATCAACTCCTGAACCGTCCGCACGGCCGCCTCCAGATGCGGAAACAGCAGCAAGGCGACTCCCCGATGTTTGGGGAGCGGCATCGTATGCAGCGTCGCCGACGTGGTCAGCGCCAGTGTCCCTTCCGACCCCACCAGAAATCGAGCCGCGTCGAGTCTCTCCTCCGTCAGGATCCCCCGCAGGTAATAACCGCAGCGGTTGCGTGGCAGAGACGGTTGATGCCGGGCGATCAAGTCCCGGTTGCGCTCGAGAATGTCGGCGAGTCTCGCGATCAGAGACTGGTCGAGCGCGAGTTCGGTCGGTGTGACTTCTCCCCCCCGCAATCGCGCTTCGAAGTCAGTGCGAATCTGGCGGGCGGTGGCGACGTTCTCCCGTCCAACGGTCATTTGGGACCCGTTCGCGAGGACCAGGTCCAGCGAGGCGACATGGTCGCGGGTGGAACCGACCCGGATGGAATGCGAGCCAGCGGCATCCACCGCCAGCATGCTGCCAATCGTCGTCACACTGGAATTCGACGGGTCGGGTGGAAAGTAGCGACCGTAGGGACGCAGCACGCGGTTCAACTGACTGTAAACAATTCCCGGTTGCACCCGCACGGTTTTGTCGTCGATTGCCTCGACGTGCCGCATGAATCGGGAAAAATCGAGGACCAGTCCTTCGCCCAGCGAATCGCCGGCGATCCCAGTGCCGGAACCACGGGCGAACACGGGAATCTGTTCGGCGGCCGCGAATTTGACCACCGCCACGACATCGGCCGCGTCGCGGGGGGCGATCACCGCCAGCGGGGGAATCTGGTACAGGCTGCCGTCGGTGGCGTACAGCGAAATCGTCAGCGGATCGGTGCGGACTTCGCCACGAATCTGGGGAGAGAGATCCTCCCGGATGCGTGCGCGATGTTCGTCGACCTCAGAGAGCATGACGGCTGCGGATGGGAGTAGAGGAAACCACGAAGGACCGAATCAGACGGACGCTTGTCGGCACGTCACCCGGGAATCATCCCTCGGCACGGGGAGCGCTGGCACGGGCCTCGGCAACACGGGCGGCTTCCTGGCGATAGCGTTCCGCGGTTTCCAGATTGAACGCCGGGAACTCGCTTCCGGGGGTTGGATCGCGATACCGTGCAGAACAGCGGTAGCAGACCAGGACGTCGGGCATCAAAGTGTACAGCAGCAGGTCGGTGAACGCGAAGAAAAGCAATACCGCCATGGCCGTTCCCGGCATGTAGAAGGCGATGGCAAGGGTGCTGCCGATCGCACCGAGGGCGACCATTGCGACCCCCAGCTTTTGCGGGAAATCTTTCTGCCGCCAGAGATCTTCGCAACCGCAGACCAGGCATTTGGCGGGCCGTTCGGGGGCGGTTTGCGCGGGAGTGGGACGCGACCACTGGCAGTGCGGGCAGGTGAGCGGATCACCCGCCGACGCGAGCTGGCGAAGTTGCGCCTCACAGTGCGGACAGCGAAAACGAACGAGCATGGAGAAAGGTCGTGATCAACAAGGGGGTAATGGTCCCGGGTTCTCGCCAGTATACACAACCGCTGGCTCAAAATGAGACTTTTGACACCGGTTCCACGATCCGATCGGTCGGTAGTGGGTCAGCTTGAAAAAGACAGGATGTCTTTAAAGGAGCCCGTCTCGCTTGACACGCGACTACTCGAAAGTGATGTTTCCGGGCTTCACGTCCGACAGGTAGATGCCGTGCGACCGGAAGACCGAAATGATTTTCAGTACCGTTGTCCAGCGATCCCCGAAGAGATCCATTCTGCTTTCAATCCAATCGGAAATCGCCTCGGGAGAATGCTCAAAGAGCGGGCCATCCAGCCCGGCGCTGGCGAAGTCCAGAACAAACGGTGGCCGGACAATGCCCATGTGAATTACCAGGAGTCCGTCATGATGAGAAAACGGAGTCGGAACACTGCACCCACAGACACTCGATATTCCACGTTCCTTGATTCGCTGGTATACCGCGACTTCTCGCTCATAGGCGTCTCGGTCCTTGAATGCCTTGATCGCTGATGGTAGTGTCGTTGAGCAGACGATCCCTTGGATTCCCTCCCCGAGGTACTCATGGATATCGAGCTTACGCCGCTTGGCGTACTCGCGTAGTCTCCTCAGAATATCGCTGTCGCTCGCCATGAATGTGATCGAACAAGTTCCGTTTTCTGCGGCAGTACGCCTCGCCCTTGTGGTTGACGGTCGAGAAATTCCGCTCTCTCAAGTGGGACCGGGTTTTGGCGTGCTGCGTGAAGTGGAAGATCTTCCGGTTGGGAAAAATGCGACTCTGATAGTGTCTGTCGACGGCCGAGAGAGCCGCTGGGGGGTCGTCTTGATTAACGGCACCGTTCCTTTTGAACTGGACTTCAACTACGAGATTACCCAGTATCCTCTGAGAACTGAACCTATCCATCCAAGGTTGCGGATGGACGTTGTCTGACGGCGGCGTGATCACTCCACCATCCCAGACTGTTCTAGCAACCCGCCGTCCGAGAACCGCCAAAAACGCAACAGACCGTCGACCTACCTGGGGTGCGAGGCCAGCATCAAGACACTTCATGTGGTAAAAACTCCGTCGAATTCACCAGACGCTGCGATACACACCCGCGATGCGAGCCAGAGTCGCAGACTATGTCTGGTCGGTTAAGGAACATGCCGGTTTGTTTGAATAGTCGGGTATTAACTCGCGCCATCCACCTGCCGATCGGCCGATTCAATTGCATTCGCTCCCCACGCCCGCTATGCAGGGACCATGCAGAATTTCCTCAAACAACACTGGTTTTTGACCACCCTGGCCCTGTTGATTGTCAGCGGACTGTCCATCGGACTGACAGAAGCCGGGCCGACCGTCAAACAGTACTCCGACCATCTCGACCCCCGCTGGGTGACGGCTGGTGTTCTGTTGTTAATGTCGTTCAGTCTCGACAGCGGCAAACTGTGGGCGGCCTTCAAGGCTCCGGGGCCTGTTCTGCTGGGATTCCTGTTGAATTACGGACTGGTGCCGGTTGTGGCGTGGCTGCTTATGCCACTGCAGCAGATGGCGGACTTTCGCTACGGCCTGATGGTCGCTGCGACCGTTCCCTGCACCACCGCCGCCGCGTCGGTGATGACGCGCAAGGCGGGAGGAAACGACGCGATCTCGCTGCTGACCACACTCTCCACGAATCTGAGTTGCTTTGTCCTGACACCGCTCTGGCTCCGGGGAACGACCGGGGCGAGTGCCGAGTATGACACCTGGAAACTGGTCTCCGATCTCATTCAGGCTGTCCTGGTACCGACCTTAATCGGACAGGGTCTGCGACTGATTCCGTCCCCCAAGGCGTTCGCGAACCGGTACAAAACGCAAATCAGTATCGCGGCTCAGGTGCTGATCGAAGTAATGGTCTTCTCCGCGGCGCTCAAAGCGGGAATGACGCTCTACACGATGAACCAGCCAATCACTCCGCCGGCCGACTCGGGCGCAGTTTCCGCCGACCCACGCGCTGCGACCCCGCCCGCCACGCAGGATCTCGCGGACGGCGACGATGGCAAGATGGCGTCAGACGAATCGAACGCCCCGGCTGGATCGGATTCAGACGCTGTGGTTCTGCAACAGCCAGCCGTTCCCGCAGCCAGTCCCGGTGAAAAGGTGACGCCGCAGGCATTGCTCGTTGCGCTCGCGAGTTGTGCCGGCACGCACCTGCTGGTTTTGGTTGTCGGCTGGTACGCGTCGCGCGCGCTCGGGTTTACGGACGGAGAGGCGGCAGCGGTCGCGTTTTCCGGTAGTCAAAAGACGTTGCCGATCGGACTCTACATCGCCACCGCGACCTTTGGGGCGACCTATCCGTTCGCGATGTTTCCCATGCTGCTGTATCACACTTCGCAGCTCTTTCTCGACACGGCGATTGCCAGCCGACTGGCGGCGCGAGAGAATCCGGCTCCCCCCGCCCCCCCGCCGCTGTCTGGTTGATCGAGGTCATGTCATGAATCGGATGAACCACCTGAAAACGTCTGTTCGTTCGCTCCTGGGGCTGTTTCTGGCAACCCTGTGTCTTGCCTTCTGGACCGCTCCATCCTGGCCACGCTGGGGCGGTCCGCGTGGCGACGAAACCTGGCGCGGTCCCAGGCTCCCTGCGACGTGGCCGAAATCTGGTTTGAAACGGGTCTGGCATCGAGAACTGGGAGGCGGGTACGGCGGTGTGGCCGTCGTCGAGGGGCGAGTCTACGTCATGGACAGACAGACCGAGCCTGTTGAACGGGAACGATTGGTCTGCCGGGATGCCGAGACGGGGGCCGACATCTGGATTCACGAATACCCGGTGGAATACGGCAAACTCGACTACGGCAATGGGCCACGAGGAACTCCCACGATCGCCGACGGGCGGGTGTACACGCTCGGTGCGCTCGGCGGATTGGCGTGTGTCGACGCGAAGACCGGCAAGTCGGTCTGGCACCACGATCTCAAGGCGACGCACGGAGCGCGCATTCCCGCCTGGGGATTGGCTGCTTCTCCCCTCTTGTGGAACGAACTGGTGATCGTGCATCCGGGCGGAGCGGAGGGAGCCTGTCTGATCGCGTTCGACCGGCTGACGGGGGCGGAACGCTGGCGAAGCGGCGACGACCCGGCGGGTTACGCCACGCCAACCGTGGTTGAGTCTCCCGCCGGCCCGCAGTTGATCTGCTGGAGTCCCGAAAACATTTTGGGGGTCGACCCAGCGACCGGCAAACTGAACTGGAAGATTCCTTATAAAGTCACCTACGGCGTCTCGATCGCCACTCCCATATATCATGAAAACCTGGTTTTTGTCTCGGGGTATTGGGAGGGATCGAAGACGGTTCGGCTGGGAAAGAACGCCACGTTCGCGGAACTCGCCTGGGAGGAGAACAAATTCCTGCGGGGACTGATGGCGCAGCCGATCTATCGCGACAAGCATGTCTACACCATCGACAAGCAATTCGGTTTGACCTGTTTCGAACTGTCGACGGGCAAAAAGCTGTGGGACTGCGGCAACACCGTGGTGGAGCGCGGCCGCAATCCGCAGGCGACGCTGACCTGGATTGGCGATGAAGACCGGGCACTCATCCTGAATGAGAACGGCGACCTGATTCTGGCGCGACTCAATCCCAAGAGCTACCAGGAACAGGGCCGAACCCACATCATCGATCGCAAGGAAAACTCCCCCATCTGGGCCCACCCGGCCTACGCGGGCAAACGGGTGTATGCCCGGAGTGATACCGAACTCGTCTGTGTGGAATTGCCGGCGGAGCGGTAGAGAAGATTCGACACGCGGCCGAACACAAGGATTTGCCAGAGCCGCTCCCGTTTGGAAGTGGTCGCAGATAATCGCAGACTTACAATGAACGCTGCTCAGGCTGAGTGGCAATCATTCGCCATCAATCCCCCGGCCCCTTCTTCCCTTTTCCCTTCGGTTTCAACCGCGCGACGCAGCGGAATCCCACATCGTCGGGACGTTGGTTTCCTGAGACCCCCGTCCGAACGAATGTGAACCAGTCCGGCGATCCCCCTTTCACCACCCGTTTATCTGTCGATCCCTGCGAACGCGGCCCGGGGGGATTTCTCAGGGTGCCCTTCCCCTCCGCGGCGACCTTCTTAAAGGTGTCGTCGAGGTACCAGTCGGCGACCCACTCCCGCACATTGCCCGCCGTGTCGTACAAGCCAAATGGGCTCAGGTCGGCGGGGTACATGCCGACCGCGGTGATTTGCCCCGGTCCACGCGGCTGTGGCCATATGGGAATCCCTTCTCCCCACGGATGCGGAAACGCGTCCACTCCCCGCGCCCCCTTTTCCCATTCCGCCTCGGTTGGAAGTTCCTTCCCCGCCCACTGCGCATAGGCTCGCGCCTCGGCCCATAAAACGCCTGCGACCGGTTCGTTCGCGTTGCTGGAACGCACCCCAGGTTCCGCGGGCCGTTTCTTGTCGGGATGGTCTCCCGCGCGAAACCGCTTGTATTGGCCGACTGTGACTTCATGGAGGTCGATATAAAACCCCTCCAGCACAACCGACAATTGCGGTCGGCAATTCTCGGGGCCGCGATCTGAACCCAGGACCGACGGCCCCGCCGGCACCAGACACATCACCATCCCGTCGGCGTCGCATAGTACCCGCCAGGGAAAGCCGTCTTCTGTGTGGCCGGCAGCCGGCAGCGGTGTCAGCCCGGGGGGCAATTCGTAGTTTTCGGGTGACCCACTGACCGCGTGCCGAATTTTGGGGTGGTGCATCAGTATTGGGTCGGCCGCCATCGATTCGTCGAATACGAATCGAGTGGAATCAACTCCTCCGGTATCGGTGGCGAGCGCGACGGTGTCGACGTTGGGAACGTCGGAGTCGATTGCGAGGTGAACTCCCGCCTTTGACGTGTCGGCGACCGTTTTGAATTTGTCGGTCAGCCGATGCGGTTCCGTGTCCCCCGAAAATGCCTCGCGCGAGCGACTCCGCCCGCCCCCCAGAGATCTGGTCGGTTCGAGTGAGTTCCCGGTCTCGTTGCCAGTGGGCACGTGCTGCGACTCGGGATTGGAACCGGTCGCGGCGTCCGCCAATTCGCCACGACCGTCAGGGATTGGCGCTGTGGCAGGAGAATTGTCGGCGGCATTGCCGGTGGACTGTTGAGCCGGGGAGGCGGAGGTCGGAGCGGCGGGAGCGGTCGCCACTGGTGCGGACGTCTGTGCATTGGCGTCGGACGAACTCGTCCCGCCAATTTGCTTCCCGCCAAACGTCTTTGTGGGTGACGGGGTACACCCGGCCGCCAGGATGAACAGCACGCTCAACCAACCGACCGTATTTTGAAGGGAACTCATGCCGACCACCTGCAAGCGGACCACAAACTCGCCTCCCAGTCGGCACTTCCGCCGACGGGAACCCTGATTCTTGGGGGAAAGATGCGGGTTTGCAAGCCGGACCGACGAATTCCGGGTGGACCGCAGAGCGTATGGGCACTGTGCCGACCACCGAGTTGAGGGACTCCACCAAAATTCTTTAAGCCGCCGACTCCGTGGAATTATTCGGAGCGTCGCACCAAATGAAACATTTCGATCTCGAGACCCGTGCCCCCTTGAGGGGCACGTGAATCAGATCGGAGGCCAACCACGGGAGCCCGCACGGGGCGCAAGCTCCTTGCCGGCTCGCCCGGCAGGTGAATCAGACCTGCGGTCAGTTGCGTGTAGACTGCGACAATCCCATTCCTCCTACTTGACGATCCCACTCCGCCCCAGTACACTCCCTGATTCCCTCACGAACGGCTGGTCCGGGTGCGCCCGTCAATTGGTCGGTTCCGTCGAAAGTTCGTCGGCGTTCGCTTGCAGGGGCTCCTCTAGTCGTTGTTGTCCGCACTGGTTTCGTATGCCCACCATCAATCAGCTTGTCCGTAAGCCGCGAGTTCCTCAGCGGTCACGCACGAAGACCCCGGTTTTGAACGGCTGC
>JAPLOC010000115.1 GCA_026692825.1 Planctomycetota bacterium
TCGAAGTTGGCACGTATGGCGAATTGCCGGCTGAAACGGAGGTGCGTGAAATCGACGACGCGGGTGGGGGAGTCGCCGTTTATGCTCAACCCCAGCCGACATTGACACTTCAGCCTCAATTCAGGGACCAGGACGTTTACGAAGTGCGGGTGTACGATTACCGACGCAATCGCCAACTCGTCGCCGCCATAGAGATCGTCAGCCCGTCGAATAAGGACCGTCCAAGCCACCGCTCGACGTTTGTCGCGAAGGTCGAGTCACTGCTCCGGCAGGATATCTGCGTTTCCGTCGTGGATTTCGTCAGTACCAGTGGCTTCAATCTCTACGCCGAGTTGTTGGACTCATTCGGTGAGAGCGACCCGGCCTTGGGATCCCCGCCTCCCCCGATGTACGCTTCGACAGTTCGCACACGCCGGGAAGGTCAGCACTGGGTCCTGGACGCGTGGTATCACCCACTCACCATCGGACAACCGCTTCCCACGCTTCCGATTTGGCTGAATTCCCGACACGGCGTGTCGTTGAATCTGGAGTCGAGTTACGAGGAAACGTGCCGCACCCTCCGCATTGCCTGACGCATTGGCCGTGGGAATTGCATGGCGTTTTCGGTGACACCGGTCGCCACGTAGCGGACGGCGTTCCTACGACGCCGCGGTCTGGACCCCTTCGGCAGATTTGAGTGGAGACAGATTGAATCGCCGCATCGATAACGCCTGCTCGCACGACGCGGAAGTCCAATGACGGGTGACGCTTGCCGACCTGGCCGCCGGCTGCGCCGTCGGGCGCGACGCCGCGGANNNAGTCCAATGACGGGTGACGCTTGCCGACCTGGCCGCCGGCTGCGCCGTCGGGCGCGACGCCGCGGAGCGCCGTCGCGCCAAAAAGCGCGTCGTCGCGACATGTGGCGGACGGCGTTCCTACGACGCCGCAGTCTCGGAACCCACGATATCGGGAACCGATCGCTCCTAAAACGAACTCACTTCAATAGGGTTTGAAACGAAATTCCCCGACTCGCCAACACTTCCTCCGCCGCGCGGATTCCCTGGTAAAAGGCCTCTTCAAACAGCGCCACGCCGCTGTTGTCGCTGTGCGCGAAGTGGATCCCGCGGTACGGGGCGGCGCACGCCCGGCGGGCCGGTCCCCAGACGAAGCGCGGCTTGGGCTGAATCATCGCATGCCCCCAGCGCATGATGTCGATCCGCTCGACCAGCGAACGCACATCGGGATGCGCCCGTTCCAGATCTGATAGCGCCAGTTCGGCACAGTCGCTCCAGCCCAGTTGTTCGAGTGTGATTCGGGCGGCCCGCGCTTCGGGGGCGCAATTCGGGTAGTACCAGGTGAATACCGTCGGTCCCCGATCGACGCCCGTCTGATGCGAATTCACGACGTAACCCAATGACGGGGAATCGTAAATCACGTTGTCCCAGCAAAGCGGAAAACCCGACTCGCGGGGGCGATCGCGCAACGTCAGATTGGCGACCAACCACGAGCCATAGTGAAATTCCCGAACCAGTTCGCCCCGCGCGGCTCGGTACCCCTCAATCAAATGCGGCGCGAGAAACTGCGGGCCACAAAACACCACCTGCCGAGCTCGAATCCCACGAACCGCGCCGGCCGAATTGGCTGCCAGAATTTCCAATGGTGACGATGTGGAAGTTTCTTCCGTAGTGCCCGCGATACGAATCTCGGCGACCCCCCAACCCGAGTCGATCCTGTCCTGGGCTCCGGCCGCCAGATGCGCTACCAGCCTTCCGTTCCCTTCGGGCCACGTGAGCAATGGTTGTGCGTGTGCCCCAGGGGCACTCACCCGCGACGCGAAATAAAACAGCCCCGCCCAGGCACTGGTCTGATCGACGGTGAGTCCATAATCGTCGCGACAGGCGTAATCCACCAGCCACCGGACTCGCGATGAGGTGATGCCCCGTTCCGAGAGCCAGTCTCCCATCGTCTGCCGATCGAGTGCGACCATGTCCGCGTCGTCGCTGCCGCGATCCACCGGAATCGCGAACGCCCTCCGCCCGGCTCCGTCGCGCCATTCTGTCCATCGATCGACTTCGGCTTGAAACAGAGCGAATTGCCGCAGATCTTCCGCCGTCAATCCCTCGGCGAACCACAGATCCTCATGCCAGGCACCGTTGAAAAAGACCCGTTCCTGCGGATCGCGACACAAGGTTTGTTCTTCAATCTGTGGATTCCCCTGGTCGTCGATTCCCGAGACAACACCCATCTCGGTCAGCAGCGTGAACAAGGCCCGATTGTCACTCTGAGGGACCGGCAGGTAGTGCGCCCCCCAAGGGAACTTGCCGGCTCGGGAACTCCCCGACCGCGACGTCCCTCCCGGCACCGATTCCAGTTCGACCAGCCGGTAGTCGTGAAATCCCGCGCGCGAAAACCGCCACGCCGCCGACAGGCCGGCGACCCCCGCTCCCACGATCACCACTTCGCTCGATTGCCAAGTGTCCGGCTTGGCTCCCTGGAACCGGTTGTCGCGGAGCGCGTGTCCCAGCTCAATCCCCGCCCCCACCAGTTCGCCGGCTGGCGGGACGCTTGCGGAGTGCGAATCGCACCCCGCCAGGAAGGGAATTCCTAGAAAAGCGGCCAGCAGGTCGCGACGGGAGAGAGGGTGTTGCGCGGAGGATCTCACTTCGCTTCCGGAATCAAGCGGACCTCATGGGTCGGCGGGAAGTCGGCGGTCAGCGGAATCGTCACCTTGCCTGTCGCGACCCATTCGCAACCCCGGTTCATCACACTGATGAAACCCCGGCAACGAATCGCCCGAGTGTCGTTCCCACCCACGTGTCCCATCACGGTCGTGAAGACTTTGCCTTTGCCGAACGGAATCCACCAGATCATCGGCTCGTGCGCGCCGGTGCCGCTGCGGTCGTTCGCCGAATAGGCCGTCGCGAGGACGTTCATCTCCTCGGCGGGACCACGCTGACCGTGATACAACTCGTCGGCACCGTGCATCCAACGCAGCGGCATCCCCTGGGTGACGGGGTGTTCCGAGTCGCGAATGTCGATGGGGTACTCATGTTGCGGGCCATGACCCGCCCCAGGGCCCTTGCCAGGTTCGGTCTTCATCGGAAGCCCCCGGGCGTCGATCGTCAGGCGGGGACCGTAGTTGGCGTCGCGCCAGCCGAGGCCGATCATCCGATTCCATTCCGGCCATTCGGGAAACGCATTGTTGGCGGCGTGAATGATCACCAGGCCGCCTCCATTTCCCACCCACTTCACCAGGGCGACGCGAACCTCTTCGGGCCAAAGCTCTCCATTGTAATTGCTCAACACGACTTCGTACTTGCTGAAGTCGGGCCGAAACGCGTCCCAATCCTTCTTCGGCGCGCCGTTCGGCGGCGTCGTCACCACGTCAATCGTGAACCGACCGGTCTTTTCCAGTTCGGCCCGCATAACGGGAGTCATCGCCTTCCAGTTGTGATTGTTCTGACCATCGACGATCAACAGCTTGAGTTTGTCTTCGGCCCGGGCGAGATCGCCGCTCAGAACGATCAGGAACGCCGTCAGGCACCAGGCGAGTTTTCGGAGAACGAGAGGGAACATCAGCGTCGGTTCCTATGCGAATTGCGAAACGGAGTCGCGCGATCTCGTCCGTCGGGGATCGATTCCCGCGCGGCCCACATCTTAGACAGGATGAACCGAATCGGGGAGTCCCGCGTCTTGGTTTCGGAACCGGTTCGATCCGCGTAAGATCAGACCGCTGGAAACACGACGCCCTACAGATACAACACAGTGAGACACGACACAGTGAATCACAACACTGCGCCCGGGAATGACGGTTGATGAGTTCGTTGACGGATTTGGAGGGGCAGATTGGGCAGGCGTTGCGGCCGGACCGACACCGGTTCCGTTCCCGGCTGCGCGCCATTCGCGACGCCAGTCGGTCGGGAAAGCCGTTTGACCGGAATCTCGCCAAACTGACCGAAGAAATCGCCCAATCGGTCGCGCTCCGTGAGGCACGCAAAGCCGCACTCCCGACGGTTTCGTTCGATGACACGCTACCCGTGAGCGCGCGACGCGAAGAAATCGCCCAGGCAATTCGAGACAACCAGGTCGTGGTCGTGTGCGGCGAGACCGGGTCGGGAAAGTCGACGCAGTTGCCCAAAATCTGTCTCGAAGTGGGGCGCGGCATCGACGGTCTCATCGGGCATACACAACCCCGCCGCATCGCGGCGCGATCGATCGCGGCCCGCGTGGCCGATGAACTCAAGTCTCCCATCGGAGGCGCGGTGGGATTCAAAATCCGGTTCACCGATGAAACGGGACCGAAGACCTTCATCAAACTGATGACCGATGGAATTCTGCTCGCCGAATCGCAACGCGACAAATTCCTCACCCAATACGACACCATCATCATCGACGAGGCGCACGAGCGCTCGTTGAACATCGATTTTCTGATGGGTTACCTCAAACGGCTGCTTCCCAAGCGGCCCGACCTAAAGGTGATTCTCACGTCGGCGACAATCGACGCCGAGCGCTTCGCGGAACATTTCGCGACAACGCAGGGGCCGGCACCAATCGTGATGGTTTCGGGGCGAACGTATCCGGTCGAAGTGCGGTATCGTCCCGTGGTGGCGGAAGACGAAGGAGTGGTTGATGAGGAACCCGACTGGGATCGGGCGATTCTCTCGGCTTTGCACGAAGTCGCTGAAATCGATGATGGCGACGTGCTGGTGTTTCTGCCGACCGAGCGGGACATTCACGATATGTCCAAACTGTTGCGCGGCGTGCAGTTTGCCGGCGACCGCGCGGGAAAAAAGACCGAAGTCCTGCCTCTTTACGCCCGATTGCCGACCTCGGAACAGAATCGCGTCTTCGCCCGGCATCCGCATCGTCGCATCGTCCTTGCGACGAACGTCGCCGAGTCGTCGTTGACGGTCCCGGGAATTCGTTATGTGATCGACCCGGGGACGGCCCGCATCAGCCGGTATTCGGCCCGCTCAAAAATGCTGCGGCTGCCGATCGAACCAATTTCCCAAGCCTCGGCCGACCAGCGCAAAGGGCGTTGTGGTCGCGTCGGGCCGGGTGTCTGCCTGCGTCTGTACAGCCCGCAGGACTTCGCGACGCGCGAGAAGTTCACCGCTCCTGAGGTGCAGCGAACCAGCCTGGCGAGTGTCATTCTGCAGCTCAAGTCGCTGGATTTCGGCGAGATCGAGGAATTCCCGTTTCTCGACCCTCCCAAGACCGAAGCGATCCGCGACGGATACAAGACACTGTTTGAGCTGGGGGCGCTCGACGAGGAACAGAACCTGACGCCCCTCGGTCGACGGATCGCGCGGATACCACTTGATCCCCGGGTGGCACGCATTGTCCTCGCTGGTGAGGAAGAGACATGCCTGTCGGAAGTGTTGATCATCGCGGCCGTTCTGGAGTTGCAAGATCCCCGGGAACGCCCGGTCGACAAGCAGCAGGCTGCCGACGAGTGTCATTCGCGATTTCTGGATGAAGAGTCGGACTTTCTCAGCTATCTCAAACTGTGGGATTTTTTTGACGAACTGAAACACAAGTTGTCGCGGAGTGCGCTCCGCAAGGCGTGTCACCAGAATTTTCTGTCGTACAACCGGGTGCAGGAATGGCTCGATGTGCATCGCCAGTTGCTCGACATGGTTTCGGAACTCGGGCTCAAGCCGCGTCCGCGGAAGAACGACGGCCAGGCGATCCACCGGGCGCTGCTCACCGGATTGCTGTCGAACGTGGCCATGAAGGGGGAGGGTTCGGAATACACGGTAGGAGGCGGCGGCAAGGTCTTTCTGTGGCCAGGGTCCGGGCTGCTGCAACACAAGCCGAAATGGGTTGTCGCCGGCGAACAGATCGAAACCAGCAAGCGCTACCTGCGGACGATCGGAAAAATTGACCCCGGCTGGATCGAGCGGCTCGCGTCGCATCTGGTGAAGCGGTCGTACAGCGACCCGGCGTGGGATCCCGAGCGAGCGTGTGTTCGCGCGTTTGAAAAAGTCTCCCTCTCGGGGTTGCCAATCGTCGCCCGACGCTCGGTCAACTACGGGCCGATTGAATCGGTGTTGTCGCGGGAGCTGTTCATTCGACATGCGCTGGTTCAGGGAGAATTCCAGACTCCGGGTAAATTCCGCGAACGAAATCAGCAACTGATCGACGAATTGACCGCACTCGAGAAGAAGGCCCGCCAGCCGGGGCTGTTGAAAGACGACGAGGCCCGCTACGAGTTTTTTGACAAACGAATCCCGTCGCACGTGTTCGACGGGGCACGGTTCGAAAAATGGCGGAAGATGGTCGAGTGGGAGCAGCCCGACATCCTGGTGATGCAGCGGTCCGACCTGCTCGTGGATGAGGCACCGGAAATTCAGCCTGCCGACTTTCCCGACGCGGTCTCCGTCCAGCACATGCAGTTGCCGCTGGAGTATCGCTTTCATCCGGGCGAAAGCGATGATGGCATCACGTTGACTGTGCCGATGCAGGGCTTGAACCAGCTCGATCCACGTCGACTGGGTTGGCTGGTGCCGGGACTGTTGTCTGAAAAACTGATCGCGATGATCAAATCGCTCCCCAAGCCTGTCCGCCGACTGCTGATCCCCGCGAATGAAACCGCGCAACGGGTTTTGAAAGAGCTGAAGTTTGGCGTTGGTGACTTCGCGAGCGAAGTGGCGGCGATTCTGAGTCGACTGTCGCGTGAACAGATCACCCCCGACCTGTTCAACACGGCTCAGTTGCCGACGCATTTGCAGCTCAACATCCGCGTGGTGGACAGCGCTGGTGAGCAACTCGCGGCGGGTCGGGATCTGGCGGCGCTGCGCGAGTCTTTGGGAGCCGAGGCATCGCGGAGTTTCACGCAGATGTCGGCGGATGATCCCCGTTGGAAGAAAGAAGGGGTGACGAAATGGGATTTTGGAGATTTGCCGTTGGAGGTGGCACTGACGCGTGGCGGGCTGGAACTGAAGGGATATCCCGCCCTCGTCGACACGGGTGAGGCGGTGGCGGTTAGGCTGATGGACTCGGCGGTACGGGCGACAACGGAGTCGCGGTCTGGGTTGCGGCGACTGTTCGTCCTGAGTCACGCGAAGGAACTGAAGACACAAGTCAACAACCTCCCGGGGATTGAAGACCGCCGAACGCTGGGAGCGACTTTGGAATGGGAACGGACGCTGAAAGCGCAATTGGTCGAGCTGGTCGCGGACCGGGCGCTGTACCGCAATGAGGCCCAGAAGCCCGTGGCGCGACCGGTGAACGCCGCCGAGTGGACGGGGTTGGCGCGTGAGGGGGGCGCGAGAATCGGGCTGGCGGTTCAGGACATCACCGAACTGGTGGGGCCGCTGCTGAAGTGTCAGCAGGAGGCCAAGTACGCGCTGGACCGCGTGGGGGTCGCTCCACCACTGCAAAACGCGCTGCGTGACCCGACGTTGCAGTTCAAGGAGTTGACGAAGCCGGGCTATTTGACCACGACTCCCTGGCAATGGCTGCAGCAGTTCCCGAGATATTTCCGGGCGATCCGGGTGCGGCTGGAAAAGCTGACGCAGGGGGGACTGGCCCGCGATCAGAAGGCGTGTGAGCGATTGGCTCCGTTTCTGCGAGCGTACGCGCAACGGGCCGAGCAGCACCAGACGCGTGGTATCCAGGATCCGCAACTGCAATTGTTCCGCTGGCTGATCGAGGAGTTTCGGGTTTCGGTATTCGCGCAGGAGTTGAAGACTTTTGTCGCGGTCTCCGAGAAACGCCTGGAAGAACAGTGGGCCAAGGTGAGTTTGTAGGGTTGCCCGGTGGCGGCTTGATATTCACCCGGCAATCCAGTGTACTACGGGACCAACCCCGCATTCCCTCCCGACCGAGAAAGACTCTCCATGCACGGCTTCGAAGAACTCGCCCCGGCGACCCCCTCGACCCCGGCAAGCGGCCCCTGGCATCGCGAATTGAATCGCTACCATTGGTTTGTGCTGGCGGTGGCGGCGCTGGGGTGGTTGTTCGACACCATGGACCAACAACTTTTCACACTGGCCCGAAATCCGGCCATGCGGGAGTTGTTGACTGTCACTCCCGGTGAACTGCCGGCAAAAGATGTCGTTGACTTCTGGGGCAAGGTCGCGACATCGATTTTCCTGGTCGGCTGGGCGACGGGGGGACTCGCGTTCGGCATTCTGGGCGATCGGATCGGACGGGCGAAAGTCATGCTTTGGACGATCCTACTCTATTCCGCCTTCACGGGTTTGAGCGCATTCTCCTGGGATATCTGGAGCTTTTCCTTCTTCCGGTTCTTGACCGGCCTGGGGGTGGGAGGCGAATTTGCGGTTGGTGTGGCGCTGGTCGCGGAAGTCATGCCGTCGCGTGCCAGACCGTTTGCACTCGGACTCCTCCAAGCGCTTTCAGCGGTCGGGAACATTACCGCCGCGTTCATCAACATTGGCTTGGGGCACCTCGAAGGGGAAGGGGCGTTTAAATCGCTTCCGATGACGAGTAATCCCGTCCAATATTGGCGGATCATGTTCGTTGTCGGCACGCTCCCCGCCTTGCTGGCGATTCTTGTCCGCCGCCGGCTGAAAGAGCCGGAACAATGGCAAGCGGAAATCGCGGCGCAAAAACAGGGGAAGAAGGCCGGATCGGTCGCGGAATTGTTTGGCGACCCCCGTTGGCGAAAAAACGCGCTCGCAGGACTCGCCTTGGCTTTCGCCGGCGTGGTTGGATTATGGGGGATTGGCTTCTTCAGCTACGACTTGATTTCAAACGTTTTTCGGAAACGGTTTGAAGACCAAGGGATGAGCCCGGCCGACATTACCAAGAGCTTGTCGTTTTGGGTGGGAATCGCATCGGTCGTACAGAACATCGGCGGGTTCTTTGGCATTTACGCATTCAGCTACGTGACTCACTGGATTGGTCGCAAGCCGGCGTTTTTCATCTCGTTCATCATGGCGATGTTCAGCACGATGCTTGTGTATTGGTCACTCGACCAGATCCACGAGATCTTCTGGATGTTGCCGATCATGGGATTCTGCCAGTTGGCTTTGTTCGGCGGTTACGCGATCTATTTTCCCGAACTCTTCCCCACGCGACTGCGCAGTACGGGAACTTCGTTTTGCTACAACGTCGGCCGGTACGTTTCCGCTGCGGGGATTTTCGCGCTCGGCTTGCTGACGTCGCATGTCTTTTCGCAGGCCAAGGGTTACGAGGAGCCAATGCGTTGGGCTGGTGTCACGATGAGTCTGGTCTTTTTGGTTGGGTTGATCGCACTCCCCTTCGCTCCCGAGACGAAAGGACAACCCTTGCCCGAGTGACGGCCGGTTAATCCGCCGGACTGGATTCGGTTCTTAGAGAAATGGCTTTGTTTCAGCACTCGATCGGCCAGCTTCCATGTCCACCGAAATTGACCGGATCTCGGCGACGCGGCGTCCCGCAGAACGCGCCGCCGGCTATCATTCCTGGCTTGATCTGACATTCATCCACTGGACCGTGCCAGCGGAAATGATCACTCCGTTGTTGCCCCCCGGGCTGACACTCGACACCTGGGAAGGCGAAGCTTGGGTCGGTCTGGTGCCGTTTTACATGGCCAACGTCCGACCGTGGTGGTCCCCTGCGGTCCCTGGAGTGTCGTACTTTTGCGAGACCAACGTCCGCACCTACGTGCATTACCAGGGACGCGATCCCGGGGTCTGGTTCTTCTCGCTCGAAGCGTCGAACTCGATCGCCGTCAAGGCGGCCCGCTGGGGCTGGCATCTCCCGTATTTTCGAGCGCAGATGTCGCTGGTTCGCCATGGGGATAACGTCCGTTATTCCAGTCGCCGACTGTGGCCCGAGCCCACGCCGGCGGGGTGCGAGATCGAAACGGAGCTGGGTCCACTGCTGGGGGCGAATGACTTCAACCGGTCGAAGCCGGCGGGACAGGCGATTCCCGGGACCCTGGAGCATTTTCTGGTGGAGCGGTACATCCTGTATGCCCAGGCGCGCGATCAGTCGCTTCTCTCAGGACGCGTTTATCACACCCCGTACCCGGTGCGGGAGGCGCGTGTGTCGCGGTGCGAGCAATCGCTCCTGCCGGCGGCGGGAATTCATCCGACAACGCCTCCCCGACACGTCGCCGCCTGCGATGGAGTTCAGGTGGAGGTATTTCCGTTGAAAACCGGCGGTGTCCTTGATCAGATGATCCGCGGGGAGCACGATCA
>JAPLOC010000116.1 GCA_026692825.1 Planctomycetota bacterium
CCCGCTCGGTCTTGCCCAAGGAGCTGATTTCGGGACTGGTATAGATCCCGGTGGGAATTTCCCGGACCATCAAGCGGGGGCACGGTTCGTGCGCCAGATGCAGGGTCGCAAACCGACCCTGCACATAGGCGGCGCTCGCGAGCGACGGTATGCCAATCACGTCCCCCACCGCGTAGATATGAGGGATCGACGTCTGAAAGTCCTCGTTGACGGCGATATAGCCCCGCTTGTCGGCCGACAGACCAATGTTCTCCAGCCCCAGCCCAACGGTGTTCCCTGTTCGGCCGTTCGCCCACAACAAATGTCGGTCTTCAGTTGTTTCCCCGATTTCAGCGTCAGGACGACTCCATCGTCCACCGTGCGAATCTGTTCGTACTCTTCGTTGTGCCGAATCAGAACTCCCTGTTCGCGCAGGTGATACCCCAGCGCGTCGATGATCTCGTCATCCAGAAACTCCAGCAGTTTCGCCCGCGTGTTGACCAGATTCACCTTGCAGCCCAGATTGCGAAACATCGACGCGTATTCGCAACCGATGATGCCGGCACCGTAGATGGTGATCGAATGGGGTGTTTCTTCCAGTTTCAGAATGGTATCGCTGTCGAAGATGCGTGGGTGGCTGAAATCGACGTCGGCGGGGCGATAAGGACGGGCACCCGTCGCGATGACGATGTGCTTGCCATGAACCCGCTTTTTTCCCCCCGATTCGTGTTCCACTTCAACAGTGTGCAGGTCAATGAACCGCGCCTGCCCCTGAAAAATCGGGACGTCGTTCCGGTCGTAGTGCGTCTTGCGGACTTCGGCCTGCTGGCCGATCACCGACTCGGCCGAGCGTCGCAAGTCGCCAAACGAAAACCGGGGACGGATTCCCGCTTCACGAAACAGACGGTTGCGAGCCGCCTCGGTCACCTGAAAGATGGCGAAGCGCAATGCCTTGCTGGGGATGGTGCCAGAGTGGGTACAGGCTCCGCCGATACGGGCGAACCGTTCGACAATTCCCACCGACATTCCCCCTTTGGTGGCCTGCATGGTCGCCCCCTCGCCCCCCGGGCCTGAGCCAATGACCAGAACATCGAATTCGTCTTCCGTGACAGGTGCTGCGGGGGAGTTCATTGCGTAGAGCCGAATCGAAGGGGGCAAATCTGGAACGGGATCGCGGTCGGCGCTCCGCGGGGTGGGGAGTGATCTTATACTCCACGCGGCCGAAAATGCGACATTGCACTTGAGCCGGATGGGGTCGTGGGAGAGCCGGTTGGCGGCAGGTATTGGCGACGGCCCCATCCGCCTTGAGCGGATGGGGAGAAAGATCGATGGCTAGTCCCAATCCACATTGCGCGGTCCAGACCCCATCCACCTCGTGTGGATGGTGAATCAGATCTTCGCTCGGTCTGCCACACACGACGTCGGAAACCAAGTCAACAGGTGCCACCGGCGATGTCATGTTTTTTGCGAGGCATGTATGCGTTTCGCGTTCCCTGCGACAATTGGCGACCAATCGCTTTGCGATCCGGACGGGTTTCATTTGACGCCGATGTTGTCTGACAGAGCGAGGATCTCATTCACCAATCCACACGAGGTGGATGGGGTCTTGATCGAGGATGGGGGGCATTTTTCTAGCTGCCGATCTTATTCACCATCCGGGCGAGCCGGATGGGGTCTGGGGACGCGAACCGCCTGTCTTGACGCCGGGCGGAGTATAATGAGCGGGGGTTGCGAAATCGATGATTCGCTGGGGACGCTTGCCGTTCGGAACGCGACTCCCGATGATTCCGGGCGTCCGAAACGCAATTCCACGAACCTCCCGTCGCATTCCATGCCTCCCTCTGTCGCCGATCTGCTCGATTCGAACGATTCCCGCCTGTTTCAGATTCACACCCATGGCCCCGGTCCGGTTGGGAAGCTGCCGTTCACAGAACAGATGCTGCTCGACAGCCCCAGTGGCGATCTGTTTGGGATGACGCAGAACGCGGGGATGGGGTGGGAACCGCAGGAACTGCTCCGCAAGCAGTTTCTGATCCTCAGCACGCAGGGGGGCATTCGGGGTGAAAGCGGTGAACCGATCGCGCTCGGATACCACACCGGGCACTGGGAAGTGGGCCTGTTGATGCGGGCGGCGGCCGAGGAACTCGATCGGCTGGAACGGCTCCCCTTCGCCGCCTATGTCAGTGACCCCTGCGACGGGCGGACCCAGGGAACGATCGGCATGATGGACTCGTTGCCCTACCGCAACGACGCCGCGATCGTACTCCGTCGGCTGATTCGCTCGCTCCCGTTACGCAAGGGAATCATCGGGGTCGCCACCTGCGACAAAGGACTTCCCGCGATGATGCTCGCGCTCGCCGCGATGCATCACCTGCCCTCGGTGCTGGTACCGGGAGGGGTGACGCTGCCGCCGACAGTGGGCGAAGACGCGGGCAAGGTGCAGACGGTCGGCGCACGCTTCGCGCATGGGGAAATCACACTCGATGAGGCGGCCGAGGCGGGTTGCCACGCGTGCGGCAGTCCGGGGGGAGGCTGTCAGTTTCTGGGAACCGCCGCGACGTCGCAGGTGATCGCCGAGGCACTCGGCATGGCGATCACGCACTCGGCCCTCGCCCCGTCGGGACAGCCGATCTGGCTCGACGGCGCCCGCCGGGCGGCCCGCGCCGTGGTTGAACTCGAAAACGCCGGCCGGACGATGCGCGACATTCTCACCCCCGCGTCGCTGCACAACGCGATGATGGTCCATGCCGCCGTCGGTGGATCGACAAATCTGCTGCTGCACATCCCGGCGATCGCTTTCGCGGGTGGACTGGAACGTCCTACCGCCGCCGACTGGAGCCGAATCAATCGCCAGGTTCCGCGACTGGTCGATGTGCTGCCCAATGGGCCGGTGGGGCATCCCACCGTGCGATTCTTTCTCGCCGGTGGTGTTCCCGAACTCATGCTGCACTTGCGGGCGCTCGGGCTATTGCAACTCGACGCGCTCACCGCGACCGGGCAAACGCTGGGCGAGAATCTCGATTGGTGGGAACGCTCGGACCGCCGCAAGAACGTGCGCGAAATCCTTCAGCGCATGGACGGCGTCGACCCGGACGACGTCATTATGACTCCCCCCCGCGCCCGGGAGCGCGGGTTGACCAGCACCGTCACCTTCCCCCACGGCAATCTCGCTCCCGAAGGCTCTGTCATCAAGAGTACGGCGATCGACAAGTCGGTTGTTGATGCCGACGGCGTGTATCGTAAAACCGGGCCGGCACGCGTTTTTACAAGCGAACGCGACGCCGTCGCGGCGATCAAAGGACGGACGGGAACCAAGCCGATTCAAGCGGGTGACGTCATCGTGCTGATCTGCCGGGGACCGCTGGGGACCGGCATGGAGGAGATTTACCAGATCACCTCGGCGCTGAAGTTTCTCCCGTTCGGCAAACATGTCGCCGTGATCACCGACGCCCGTTTCTCTGGTGTCTCCACCGGTGCCTGCATCGGGCATGTGGGACCCGAAGCGCTGGCTGGCGGCCCCATTGGCAAAGTGCGCGATGGCGATCAGATTCAGATCATCATCGATCGGAATCACCTCACGGGGACCATCGATTTCATTGGCGAACCAGGCCAGCCAGTTTCTACAGAAGAGGGGGCGAAGATTCTCGCCGGGCGAAAACCCGCCGTCGCGCTGGCGGCGGATCCCAATCTGCCGGCGGACACACGGTTGTGGGCCGTTCTGCAACAGGCCAGCGGCGGCACCTGGGGCGGCTGTGTCTACGATGTCGATCGCATCGCCAGTCTGCTGGAGAAAGGTCTGGCTACGGAACGGGAATGATGTCCGATCCAAGATCCAAAGGGGTTCCTGCGGGTGAACATCGTCGCCGTTGATGCCTCACTCCGCTAGAATCAGTCGACGTCAACCCGAATCTCCCGCCGCACTCCACCCCCGCCTCCCCTGCTCCGCTTGAACGCCACCGACGAACTGCACGAGATGCTCGACTGGTTTCCGGGGGGGGAATCCCTGGTGACCAAGGCGGAGCATTTTCCTTCCTCTCAGACTCCAGAGCCTTACAAGCAACTGCTGGTCCACGACCGTCATATGACGATCACGATGGAGAAATATTACAAGACTCCCGTGCGCGTCCGGGTTCTGGCCCGCCGACAGGAGGGGAACAGCTATCTGCGCCATATTGTGCTGGAGCGCTGCGATACGGGAGCCGTGGTGCAGTTTGGAATCGTCCGATTCGATTTCTCGTACGTGACCGACGCGGTGCGGGACGAGATTTTGGCAGAACAGACACCGCTGGGGCGAATTCTCATCAACTACAACGTGCTGCGGCATATTGATCTGGGGGCGATTGTGAAGATTCAGCCTGGCGAAGCGCTACAACGGTTGTTTGGATGCCCTGCCGACTGCGTGGTCTATGGCCGGCTCGCGACGATCTTCTGTAATCAGAAGCCGGCGGTGGATCTCCTGGAAGTCGCGGCTCCGGTGCGCGAAACAACCGGTGGAACGTAACATGGCAGTCCCGTTTGTTTACCGTCGCCGGGTTCAATTCGCCGAGACCGATCTTGCGGGGATCGTGCATTTCTCCAACTTCTACAAGTTCATGGAGGAAGCCGAACACGCGTTTTTGCGGTCGAAGGGATTGGGGATCAAGGAGGATCAACCCGACGGCACAGTCCTGGGTTGGCCGCGCGTTCGCGGAACATGCAGCTTCGAGCAACCCGCGTATTACGAAGACGAACTCGACATTGAAGTGCGGATTGACCGGCTCGGAGTGAAGTCGCTGACGTTGTCATTCACGATTTTGAGGGATGGATCCCGCATCGCCGTGGGTGAGTTAAAGACCGTCTGTTGCCGCTTCGGAGCGGCTGGAAAATTCGAATCGGTCGAAATTCCGCCCCACTGGCTCGACAAACTGCAGGAATCGGAACCCGCCTGAATCATGCCCGAACCCGATCTGGTGCTGGAACATGTCGCCAAAAAATTCCACGGAGGGGCGGGAGAGGTCGCCGTTCTTGCGGATGTGAATCTCACCCTGTCGCAGGGGGAGGCTCTGGCGATCACCGGTCCCTCGGGATCGGGCAAAAGCACGCTGCTCTACATCATTGGAACGCTGGACACGCCGAGCGCCGGTACGGTACGGATTGAGGGCCACAACCCGTTCATCCTGAAGGAAGAGGCGCTCGCGGCGTTTCGAAACCGGGCGATCGGGTTTGTGTTTCAGGATCACTATCTGCTGCCGCAATGCACGGTCCTGGAAAACGTCCTCATTCCCACACTCGCCGCCAGTGCGGCGATCACCGATGTCGAACAACGGGCCACCCAACTTTTAGAACGGGTCGGGCTGTCGCAGCGATTGCGGCACCGGCCCGCGGAACTTTCGGGGGGGGAACGGCAGCGCGTCGCGATTTGCCGGGCGCTGATCAACCAGCCACGACTGCTGCTGGCCGACGAACCGACCGGGAACCTCGATCGCAACAACGCCGAGTCGATCGGCACGCTGCTGCTGGAAGTTTGCCGCGAACTCTCGACGGTGTTGATCGCGGTCACCCACAGTGCCGAGTTGGCGTGCCGATTCCCGCGTAAAGGGGAATTGGTGGATGGTCGTCTGGAGGAGCGTTGATGAATTCCTGGCGATTCCTGATTCGGACGCTGATCTACCACTGGCGGACGAATCTCGCCGTCCTGTTGGGGGTGGCTGCGGGGACCGCGGTCCTGGCAGGGGCTCTCATTGTGGGGGATTCCGTCCGCGAGAGCCTGCGAACGATGACGCTGGTTCGGCTGGGGGAGGTCGACCATGTCCTGCAGGGACCACGGTTTGTTCGGGAATATCTGGCGCGGGAACTGGTTGCCCAACCTGGATTTGACGACAAATTTGCGACCGCCGCGCCGGCGATCGTGTTGTCGGCGACTGTCGAACATGTGACGAAGACCGCGGAGGGGACCGCCGGCTCGACGCGCGCGGGGCGGGTTCAACTGTTTGGCTTGAACGAAGCGGGCTGGCGATTGCTTGACCGCGACCGATCTCCTCCCAGCGGTTCCGAAGTCGTGCTCAATTCCCGACTCGCCAGTCAGTTGGGGGTGAAAGCAGGAGACGAAGTGATTCTGGAAGTCGAGCTTCCCAGTGACATTCCCCGGGATACGTTGTTGGGAAAACGGGACGGAAACGGCGTCGAGTGGCCGGTGACGGTTCGCGAGATTCTGCCGGAAGAGAGCGGACCGGGGCGATTCGGCCTGCTCCCGGACCAGCAGTTGCCGGTCAACGCGTTTGTGTCGTTGTCGGACCTTCAAGAGCGGCTGGGACTCGCCAAAAAAGAGGCGTCTCGCCGCGACCCGGTGACTAAGCCGGCTCGGGTGAATGCTATTTTCGTGTCGGCGAAGAAGCCTGCGGACGGAATGGGGGAGTCCGCCGAACCGGCTGCGGAGTTGCTCAACCGTTTACTGGATCAATCGCTGCAATTGGCCGACTTGCACCTGCGCGTCACGGCAGTCGAGAAACAGGGTTACGTCTCGGTGGAGAGTGACCGGATGATTCTCGACCAGAATGCGGTGCAGGCGGCCGAACGGACGGCCAAGGCGCTGAAGGTTGAGGCGACGTCACCGGTGATGGTGTATATCGCGAACTTGATTCGGCCGGCGAATGGGGATGCGGACACGGGAGACGCGAGTGCCGAACGAATCAGCCGCTATGCGGTGGTGGCGGGGCTGGATCCGAATCTGACGCAACCGGGCAGGTCGGGACCGTTTGGCTCCTACGAATACGTCGGTGACGTTCCGTCGTCCCCGCTCAATGATCCCGATCCCACCGCGTCGAAAATTCCTGGAATCATCATCAACGACTGGCTGGCGAGCGATTTGCGGGTCCAATTGGGAGATGAGTTGGAACTGAGTTGGCACCAGGTCGGTTCGCATGGCGAGTTGCCCGAGGAAACTGGCCGATTCCTCGTTCGGGGAATTGTGAAGCTCGAAGGAACCATCGCCGCCGACCGTGGTCTGGTCCCTGAGGTTCCGGGCATTACGAACGTCAAGAGCTTTGTCGAGTGGGAAGCGCCATTCCCCATGAAAAAAGTCACCCCGCGGGATGACGAGTACTGGAAGATCTACCGGGCCACGCCGAAAGCGTTTGTGTCGCTCGTGACGGCGCAGGAGCTTTGGAAGAACCGGTACGGCAAGGAAACGTCGTTTCGTGTCGCCGCCACGGGGACCGATTTCGCCGACTTCCAGGCGAAGTTCCAAGACCGGCTGCGACACGAATTGAAGCCGGCCGAGAATGGGATCCGATTTCGCCCGGTGAAGTGGGACGGATTGCAGGCCGCTGCGGGGACAACCGATTTTGGCGGGCTGTTTCTGGGGTTCAGCCTGTTCCTGATTCTGTCGGCGGCGATTCTGATTGGGCTCTTGTTTCGCCTGGGAATCGACCGTCGCGCGGCGAGTGTCGGGCTGCTGAGCGCGACCGGGCTGGGACCGAAACGGATCTTTCGGTTGTTGCTCGCCGAAGGGGCGGTCGTGGTGGCGCTTGGGGTCGCCGTCGGTTTGATCACTGCGGTCGCATACGCCCGGCTAATGGTGCATGGCCTCAAGACCTGGTGGGTTGGTGCGATTGGCACCCGATTTCTGGATGTTTACATCGAACCTGTCAGTCTGGCGATCGGCGGGGTGGGGGCGGCCCTGGTGGCGCTGATCGCCCTGGCGTGGGGGTTGCGTGGATTGGGAAAAATCCCGGCGCGGCGACTCCTGGGGGGAAATTCGACCCCGGACGAATCGGTCAGTCTCCGGTCTCAACGGGGACGTCGTTCCGGAACCCGAGCGCTCGTGTGCGGACTGCTCGCGATCGGCCTGACGTTGGCCGTCGTGGTCGGGGCGGTTCCCAATCGCGAGGCGTTTTCCGGGTTCTCGATCCCGACGATTTTGTTCTTTGTCGTGGGACTGCTGGCTTTGGCCAGCGGACTTTGGGGATTGGGCTGGTGGATTGATTCGGACCGCCGGACTGCCGTGCGGGGGAATGGGGCTGCGGGGATCGCCCGATTGGGAATCCGCAACGCCGCCCGGCATCGATCGCGGAGCATCCTGTCGACCGCGCTCATCGCGACCGCGACGTTTCTCATCGTGGCGATCGCCGCCGGCCATCGCAATCCGGCGGTTGAAACCCCTGATCGCAACTCAGGCAATGGCGGGTTTACACTGGCCGCCGAGTCGAGCGTGCCGGTGCTGCACAGCCTCAACACTTCCGAGGGACGTACGAAACTGGGACTCGACGACGCGATCGCGGCGAAGACGCTGGAGGGGGTTCGGCAGGTGGTTCCGCTACGGGTGAATCCGGGAGAGAACGCCAGTTGCCTCAACATCTACCGCACGACGCAACCCACGATCCTTGGGGCCACCCAAGAAATGGTCGAGCGCGGGGGCTTCAAATTCGCCGACACCCGGGCGGCTGAACCCTGGAAACTGCTGGAGAAGCCCGATCTGGACGGCTCGATCCCGGTACTGGGGGACATGAACACTCTGCAATACAGTCTGCATCTGGGGATGGGGGGAGTTTTTGAAATACGCGGTGAAGACAACCAGCCGCGAAAGCTGAAAATCGTCGGCATGTATGACGGAAGCGTGTTTCAGGGCGTTCTCGTCATGCACAAACAGTTTTTTCAGGAGATGTTCCCCTCGCGCGTCGGCTTCCAGTATTTTCTGGTCGACGTCGTCCCCGGGGCCGATTCCCGCGAAGTCTCGGACCTGCTGGAGTCGCGACTGACCGGCTTCGACGCCGAGCGGGTGGCGGACCGATTGGCGAGTTTTCTCGCCGTTCAAAACACCTACCTGTCGACATTTCAGGCGTTGGGGGGGTTGGGCCTGTTGCTGGGGACGATCGGCCTGGCGACGGTGATGCTGCGGAACATTCCCGAACGTCGGTCGGAACTGGCGCTGCTGCGGGCGGTCGGATTTCGCAAGCAAAGTCTCGCCGGCCTGGTTCTCGCCGAGAATGCCCTTCTGCTCGGCTGGGGTTTGCTGTGCGGGACCGTTTCGGCACTGCTCGCGATGGGGCCGCACTTGTTGACCACGGGTGCCGACTTCCCCTGGAGAGACGTTCTCGCGCTCTTGGCCGCCGTTTTCGTTGTGGGCATGCTGACTGCCTGGACCGCCGCGCGGTCGGCGATGCGAACCCCTGTCGTCGCGACGCTGCGTTCCGAGTGATGACGCGCGGCGGTGTGGTGACTAGAATCCCGGATTCCAACCTCAGACTCGGCGTCGGCGCAAAGGTCGCCCCGGCGCATTCGAATTCCCCATTTCCCACCCCAGAAAGCCCCCCCATGAAAACGCTGCTCCCCGTCATCTTTGGTCTGCTGACAGCTCTCTTTTGGGGACTGTACGGACCGGTTCTGGGCGAATCGCGCGGCGATCTGAAGAGTCCCTTCAAGCCGTACCTGCTGATCGGTCTGGCCTACCTGTTGTGGGGCGTTGGCGGGGGACTGGTTGGAATGTGGCAAAAGGGGGACAACTTTAGCTTCCCGGCTGGCGGAACGACGCTGGGCTTCATCGCCGGTTCGCTCGGTGCGTTTGGCGCGCTCACTTTGACGCTCGCGATGTACAACGGCGGCAAGCCACACATCGTGATGCCGATCGTCTTCGGCGGAGCCGTGACGGTCTCGACACTGGTTTCGGTGATCAAGGAATACAAGGAAAAGGGTCACACGGAAGCGAACCCGTGGATCTTGGGAGCCGGTATTTTGGGAGTGGTGATCTCCGCCGCCCTGGTCGCCTCCTGCACCCCGCACGCCGCTCCTCCCGGACCGAAAAAGCCCGACGGTGCCGCCCCCGCGACCACCGGCACCCCCACCCCCAACGCGGGTGAAGAGTCGCTGAGCTGAACGGACGTCGCAGGCAGCAGGACTCTGATGCGCGGACCGTGCGAAACACCATCTGCCAACGAGTTGCCGTTGGCAGACGGTGCCGCACATTGCGGGTGTTACCGGGAATTCTCTTGCTAAGGTATGTCATGACGTGGTTTGAAAAGCTGACCGGTTGTTCTGAAATTTCTCCCGGCCAGGTCCGAACGGACCTCGAAGTCCATGGCGGGCGATTGAGTTCCCGTCGGAACGGCCGCTCGTGGCAGTTTGGTGAACTCGAAACCCCCACGCTCGCCCAGCTTCGCGAACGTGTTCGAACTGTGTCGCGGGACCCCAAGGCCATTTCCGTTCGCGAAGTGGTTGCCAACGTCCAAAATCTGCATGCGGACAACAGGAATGCGAACGCGCTCTTCCAGGTCGCGTCCCAGTTCAATCTGCTGGAGATGGTCGCGCCCCAGGTGACGCCTGAACGGGGTGTCGGGATCTATGAACGGGATCGCACACAAGGCCCGGCATGTGCGATTTCCGCTGGGGCCGGCACGATCTATCGC
>JAPLOC010000117.1 GCA_026692825.1 Planctomycetota bacterium
CTCACCGAGCGCGACTTCCGACCCCCATTCCTTGCCGCGTTTTTCCGGGGCGGCCCACTTCGCGTCTTTGCAGTGGACGCTGCGCACGTACTTGCCCACTTTCTGCAACGCGTCGATCGGGTTGCCGGTTCCGTACAGAATCATGTTCGCGGGGTCGAAATTGATGAACAGATTCGACCGCCCGACATCATGAATGAACTCCAGTAGATGATCGGCCGATTCCTGTCCCGTTTCCAGGTGCAGCTTCTGGCCGTTGCCGTTCGCATGGTCCAGCAGATCGCGCGTGCAGCTCACCAGTTCCTTGTAGTCGGTCCCGTTGCGGTCGGCGGGCACAAACCCGATGTGCATTCCAATGGTGTCACAATCGAGCAGCTTGGTGAAATCGGAAATCTCGGTCATCTCGGCGAGTCGGGCGGCGCGGGTTTCGCGCGGCACGAGGCCCACCGTGCGGATCGTCGTGGGAATGTCGGCGTAACTTTCCCCTTCGAAACCGCCGAAAACGCAGGTGATCGTAATCCCGGCGTCTTTGCACTTCTTGAGAAACTCATCGGCGGCACGGGCGTTCCGCGTCTGCTGGTGCGGCGAATGAATCTGAACAGTGGGAATTCCCAGTTCTTTGGCCACGTCGAGGTGGACACCAAGACCGGCATCGACCGAGGTGAAGACACCAATCGCCCAAGGTTGCATCGAGTCGCTCCTGCGAAGGAAGTGTGCGCAAACGGTTTTCGATTTGAGAGCAGGATGATATGTTGAACGCCAGCGGGGCTGCAACTACGTCGGACGGTGACATCATGATGATTGAGCTTCAGAACATTCTGCTTCCGATCGACTTCAGCGCTCCCAGCGAGAAGGCGACGGACTACGCCCTGACGCTGGCACGAAAGTTCAACGCGACTCTGCACCTGCTGCACGTGATCGAAGATCCGGTCGTCTACATCCCGATGTATGAAAGCTACCCCGTTCCGAGTCGACAACAATTCGAAACCTACGCCCAGACCCGGCTGGACAACTGGATCACCGCCGAACAGGCCGAAGGGGTGAAACTCGAAGTGAGCTGGCGACACGGTCGGCCCGATGTCGAAATCGTCGAATTCGCTGAAGATTCGGGAATCGATCTGATTGTGCTGGGGACACATGGCCGCGGTCTGGCGGCCCACCTGCTGCTTGGCAGCGTCGCCGAGAAGGTCGTGCGAAAATCCCCCTGCCCCGTGCTGACCGTGCATCCCAAAGGGAAGCAGTTTGTCCACGACGAACGGCCGGCGGGTTGAAGTCCAAGATCCATGTCTCGCCTGTTTTCCGGAACCGTGTGGGATCGCCCGCCGACCTGCGAGCGCTGCGGTCGACTTGAGGCGGAGTGTCAATGTCCTCCCGCGCCGGTCGTCCGCCCACAGCTCGAACCGGCGAAACAGACGGCCCGCGTCGCGCGCGAAAAACGGCAAAAGGGAAAACAGGTGACGGTCGTCTCGGGGCTTCCCGCAGCCGGCAACGACCTTCCCGCGCTCCTGACCAAATTGAAGAACTCGCTCGGCACCGGGGGAACGATCGACGGCGATACTCTGGTGATTCAGGGAGATCAGGTGGACCGCGTGAAGAAATTCCTTGCGGATGCGGGGTATCGAGTCAAGTAGGCTTCGTTTCTTCTACGGTCTTTATGGTACTTCCCCTCGAAGTCTAGGGCAGGTACCATCCTCACGTTCGGCCCGGGCACCGGGGACTTATCGCGTTTCGGTCGGGAGAAGACGACAGTGCCGCCGGGACGAAACTCGTCGTCGCGTTTTTCGTTGGAGCATGGGGTTGAGGCATGAGTCAGAACGAACCAGAGGTGCTGGATATCGCGGCACTACGGGCCGAGAGGCCGCAGCCAGTTCCCCGAACGCCGTTTGGGTATCAACTCGACGCGATGGGAGAACTCAACAAGACATTCCAGTTGGACGGAACCGAGGGCAAGGCCGGTTTGCTGGTGCTGCCCACCGGAGCCGGCAAGACGTACACAACAGTAAAATGGCTCTGCGACCGGGTACTCCCCCTCAATCTCCGCGTGTTGTGGCTGGCGAACTCGTATTACCTGCTTGATCAGGCGTTTGACGAACTGCGCCGCTACGCCCGGTGGATTCCCGCCCCCAGACAACAACTGTCGGTTCGCGTAGTCTCCAGCAATCCGCGGCACGCTTGGCCGGGGAGTATTCAAACGACCGACGACATGATCGTGATGACGACCCAAACCGCCATCAAGAATCTCCACCTGACCGCGGAGAACCTGACCGGAGATCGTCGGCCGACACCGTTTCGCTCCTGGATCGAGGCGACGCGGTTCACGGGACTGTTCATCGTACTCGATGAGGCGCACCACGCCCCCGCCCATGGTTGTCGAAATCTGCTGATTGGCGAAGACCCCACGCGGCTGGGAATTCGCAGACTGCTTCCTAAAACCAATTTGCTGGGGCTGACGGCAACACCCACCTACACCGACGAATCGAGGCGTGGCTGGCTGGGGCGGATCTTCACTTCCGATATTCTGTTCAAGATTGACAAGACCCGGCTGGTGGCAGAAGGGATTCTGGCGCGGCCGATCTATGTGCAGCGCCCAACCGGTCGTGAGCTGACGGTGCCCGACGATCTGTACAATAAGCTCATGCGCGAAAAGTTGGATTTGCCGGAGGATATCATTGAAAAGCTCGCGAACGACTCGCTGCGCAACGACGCGATTGTGCAGGAGTACGTTCAGCACCGGGACATGTACGGCAAAACGATTATCTTCGCCGACCGGTGGTTTCAGTGCGTTTACCTCAAGGAAAAGCTGCTCCAGAAGGGAGTCCGGTGCGACGCGATCTATAGCAAAGTCGGCGGCGATTCGGGTTCCGCCGACGAGCGCAACGCGCGGACCGCAGACGACAATTCACGAATTCTGGACCAGTTCCGCAACGGGCAGGGCTCCGACGCGCTGGACGTGTTGATTAACGTGCGGATGCTCACCGAAGGTGCCGACGTTCCCTCCGTGCGAACCGTTTTTCTAACCCGCCAGACGACCAGCCAGATCCTGATGACCCAGATGATCGGCAGGGCAATGCGCGGGCGCAGGGCGGGCGGTGGCGACGAGGCGCACATTGTTCTGTTCATGGATGAATGGAAGCGATTGATTGACTGGGCCACGCCCGCGTTGCTCGCCGGTGAGTACATCTCGATTCGGCTTGTGGAAGAACTGGCCCGTCAGATCAACAATCCCGATGGGGGGGCCGCGCCGCCGTTCGCGTCGGTCATGCCTGTCGGTTGGTATCGGACCGAGAGCCTGATCGCCCCGTCAGCCGACGATGGGACCGAGACGCAGGCGTTCACCGAGTTTGTGATGGTCTATGATGAGAATCGCGAGAAGTTCGAAGATTTCATTCGAGCCTTTCTGAGGCAAATGCCCGAAGGATGGGACCACGAATACCTCGATCCCGATTGGATGAAAGCGGAGCTGACAGGATGGATCAACCAGTATTTCGATCGAGACAATGATGAGATCGGAAACACGCTCGACGACGATTTGTGTCGGCTGGCCCGGCATATGGCTCAGAAACAGTCGGCCCCCGCGTTCCACTCGTTCGAAGAACGCACCCGGTACGACCTCGATTCGATCGCCCGGAAGAGAATGGACTTCAATGCCCGCGACAACCACGCGTTTCTGAACCACGAATTCAACACAGAAAACAACCTGTGGCAGGTGTTCTACAAGTCCTACGAACGGTTCGCGGCCGCGTTTGACGGGGCGATGCGGCGTGCGCTGCACGTGCAGGAACATGGCGAACAATCACCGCGCCCGCCAGAGCGCAAACCCCGCCGTAACCGAGAGTTGACTGAAGCTGAAAAGTCGCAGGTCAAAAAGCGCGACGGTATGACGTGCCTCTGTTGTGGAGCCACTGGCAAGGGAGTCAAGCTGCAGATTGACCACGTCTTTGCCTTCAGCATGGGGGGCGAATCGACGATCGAAAACTCTCAAACTCTGTGCAGCGTCTGCAACCGCACCAAACAGATCAACGAGGTGAATTTTCGAATCAGCGCGAGTACTTTGCGCGCTCCGCGGGAACTGGAGCTACTTCCCCGTGAAGGACGTGAAGAGACTCAGCGCACGATCACCCGGCTGGTGAACTATTTTTATCGCTGCAAGGCGGCCTGCCGCGTTCTGATTCACACCCGAAGGAGCGGCCAGCATTATGCGGACTGGAAGATTGAGTTGTATTCGGGGAATGATCCCAAGTGGTTGAGTCGGCACAAACGAGCGCTTCTCGAGCACGTTCAGGAGACACTCGGCTGCGATCACGTTGAGTCGATCGAGATCGTGGCGGCCACCTCGTAAGGCGCATCCTGTTCATCCTTTTCATCCACTTCATCCTGTTTCAATTCTTTCGTCCGTTCCGCCTGACTGTGGGGTCAAACGATTGCGGTGAGCCGATCGACGGAAAGTTTTTTAGACAGGATGAAAAGGATGAAGAGGATCTCTTTGACGAGTGTCAAAACTGTCTCTTGGGGGCTGACTCTCAAGTTTTTGTCGCGGCAAATGGGAACGTGTCCATTCGCTCGCAGGTCAGCATCAGACGTCGAACCCGAACAGTAAAGGCCACTCAGCGGCAGACTCAATCCAGTCGCACATCCACACTCGCGCTGTGTGCCGTCAAGCCCTCGGTCGCGGCGAGCAGTCGCACGTCGTCGGCCGTATCGCGGAGCGCCTGTTGGTCGTACGAAATCAAGGACGAACGTTTGAGAAAGTCGGTCGCGCACAGGCCGTTGGCGAATCGCGCGGTTCCCCCCGTTGGCAGCACATGCGACGGGCCGGCGATGTAGTCTCCCAGCGCCACCGGCGTGTGATGACCCAGAAAAATCGCCCCCGCGTTCTGGACTTTTTCCAGCAGGATTCGCGGATCGCGGGTCGAAATATGCAGGTGTTCCGGGGCGATCAGATCGGTCAGCTCGGCAGCCTCCGCTTCGTCGCGAGCCAGAATCAACGCACCGTACTCTTCGAGACTCACCCGCGCCAGATTGCCGCGATCGACCTCGGCCAATTGCCGTTCGAGTGCCTGTTGTACCGCCGGGATCAGCGGCGCGTGCCAGGTGATCAGCACCCCTGACCCCGGGCTGTGTTCGGCCTGCGAGATGAGGTCGCTCGCGACGAAGTCGGCATGAGCGGAATCGTCGGCCAGCAAGACCACTTCGCTGGGGCCGGCGATCGAATCGATGTCGACTTCGCCAAACACAAACCGTTTCGCCAGGGCGACGAACAGATTCCCCGGCCCGACGATTTTGTCTACCCGGGGCATCCCTTCCACGCCATACGCCAGAGCCGCCACGCCTTGAGCGCCCCCGGTCCGATACACTTCGTGAACCCCCAACACGTCGCACGCCGCCAGCAGGTCAGCGTTGAATCCGCCGAACGCCGTCGGGGGGACCATCACCGCAATCTCCCGCACGCCGGCGACCTGGGCCGGGACGGCGGTCATCAGCAGCGTCGACGGATACGCGGCGGCCCCCCCCGGGACGCAGATTCCAATCCGCCGCATGGGGCGATAGCGCTGGCCCAACTCGATCTTTCCGCCGCCCGCCGTTTGCCGACTGATCGCCACATCCTGTGGCAGGATCGCCCGCTGGAATTCGCGGATGTTCTGCGCGACCCGTTCAACAACCGCGATGAACTCGGGGCGAGCCGCCTTTCGAGCCGCGCGGAACTCCTCGGGAGAGACCCGCAACTCGGTCGAACTGAGTCGCTTCTTGTCGAGCCGGGCACCGTAATCGAGGACCGCGTTCAATCCCCCCGCGCGAACGTCGGCGCAGATTTTTTCCACCACCTGTTGCGGCGAGAGGGGTGAGCCGAACAGTTCAATCGTGCGTTGTCTCCCCGCTTCAGAAACCACATCGCCGCGGATGCCGAGTTTGCCACGGAGCGCGTCAATCAGCCCCAGGGCATCGTCATGCCGGCAATCAATGGAGGGAATTCGGAGAGGTGCGGACGAGTCGGACATTCGAAGAGCGTTGAGAATGGAAGCAAGTGGGACAGGATTGGAAGCCGTGAGGATATTGAATTCGGCAGGGTGGCGGGAAGGAAGCGGTTGCGAAAGCCGGGGACGCCGTATGGCCGCGTTTGCGGCAACTGTCGAAGCGGCGGACACGATCTCCCCTTATCACGGATCTCCAGGTTCCCGTGCGAGTCGATAATCCAGTGGTCCTGTTTGATAATGTGGCCCAAGCCCAGACAAAAGAAACAACCCGCCGACAACTGCTGTCGACGGGTCGCGGGAATGGGCGATGAGGGATTCGAACCCCCGACATCCACGGTGTAAG
>JAPLOC010000118.1 GCA_026692825.1 Planctomycetota bacterium
CCCGGCTGGTGAGCATGAATGTCCTCGACGCGGGGCTGACGCTGGATGACCAGTGCGCCCGGCTCGAACAGTCGTGGAACGACTTCGACTTTTTCTTCATGCACTACAAGTACACCGACTCGACCGGCGAAGACGGGAACTTCGCCGCCAAAGTCGAGCGGATCGAGCAGTTGGACGCGGTCTTGCCCCGGATCATGGCGCTGCGTCCCGACGTGCTGGTCGTCACAGGCGATCACAGCACCCCCAGCAAGATGAAGTCGCATAGCTGGCACCCGGTCCCCGTCCTGATGCATGGCAATCTGTGCCGACCAGACGCCTGTACGTCGTTTGGCGAGGCGCAGTGTCTGCAAGGAGGGTTGGGTCAATTCCCTGCGAAGTACCTGATGACGCTGGCGATGGCCCATGCCGGCCGGCTGGAGAAATACGGGGCCTGAGCGGGGGAGTTGGTCGAAGTCACGCTGCATTTGCATGATTGCATTTGGGGCCGAAAAACCCGGTGGCTGACGCCGACCGGTTCGCCAAGGGGGTTGATCCCAACGACGCGACTCTCAACCGCGATGCTCGCGGAAGAACGCGAAAACACTCGCTGCCACAAGGTCGGCGGTCGTTCCCGGGTTGCGCCGGTGCCCATCGGCGCGCAGCCATAAGTCGAGTTCTTTGCAGAGTCGTCGGCCATGTGGATCGATCGGCCAGCCTGCGTCCAAGACTCGCGTGGCGCGGTCGGCCGATTCCCGCGCGACCTCGGGACCACACTTGCGTGCGATCAAGGTGTCGGGGATCGCCGCCATCAATTCGAGGTGCAAACCGACAACGGCCTCTTCCCAGGCATCATCACGCCAACGTCGTGCCAAAATCGGCAACCCGCATTGCAACACAATTGGGAATCCTCGTGCATACTCCGTGGCGATCGAGTCGCGGTCTGCCGCTAGCGCCATCATCTCTCGCAACGTTCCCGTGGGGCCGACCGCGAGATCCCCTTCCGGAACATCTCCCATCGCCCCCGGCATGGACAGTCGAATCGCTTCATAAACCGCGACCGCGTCGTCACGGGTCAGTGCGGCCAGTATCGGTTCGATGCCGTCGACCAGAGATCTGTCTCGGGGAATCGCCGCCAGCGGGGTCAGAAGCAGGATCATTCCGAGATTGGTGTTGGTGGCGACGACGCGGCGGGTCGCCTGAACCGCATGCAGAATCGCCTGACCAATTCCCAATTCGCCCGCCCGGGCCAGAACCGGAGCGACCGCATGGGCGGAGCGGATGAAGTCCTCGCAGGTGAGATCGCAAAACGAGGCTCCCGGGTGGACGTTGCCCGGCTTGGGGGCCTGAACCTCTCGCAAACACGCTTCGAGGATCAGTTCCTCGGTCGATCGAGTAGCCATCGCGGACAAGGGGAGGGGGGGGGCCGAATTCCTGCTGTGCGGGCCGCTCATCGCTCGGCGGCCGCCTTTCGGCGTTGATCCCGTCGTTCTTTTCGCGTCGCTTTGGGCGTCGGCTTTTCCCGTGCCGGCCGCTGCGGAGGCTGGGGCAACAGAATGGGAGGGCAAACACCGTGGGTGGTGACCGCGAGTCCATCGACCAGGGTCTCGGGATGGTACGCCGCCCAGGCATACCACTTGGTCTCAACCGCATTGACGGTTGGCAGATGCTTCCCATGTCGGGGACCATTCAGTATCACACCAGACACATCGACTGTCTCTCCTTCTGCATCCACCACACATTGCGACTCACCGTTCGATTCCAGATGAAGTCGTAGCTTCTGTCCGTCGACTTTGGGTTCAAACACCGCAGTCTCTCCACTTGAGAAGTGCAGAATCGCAATGTCGCGCCCCCCCAGTCGATCCAGGGTCAATTCACGCAGCGGATCGAGGCGATACGCTTTGGATTGCCCGCCGAGTGAAACTCCCAAGACGCGGGTCTCGGCGGCAAGTCGGTCATCCGGCCTGGCGAGGCTGCGGGAGGCTTCCGGACTCAACTTGAGTGAGGAAATCGGAAAGGTCGTCTTATACACGCTTCGGTAATCGAATTCGGGAATCTGGCTCTCGGGATATCGTCCGCGCCACGCGCTCCAGGTGGTGACAACGACCGCGAGCGGCTCGAGATGTTGTCCCCGTCGTTCGCCAGCGAGACAGTAGCCGGTCAGGTGCGACCACAGGCTCCCCGATTCGTTGTCGCGGAGGACCGTCACCCCCAGATGCCATCCTTGAAATCGGAAGTTCAGGCGACGCGCATCCTGTTCGGCGATGAATGCGCGAGCGGATCCGGAGTCGGCGTCCCAGGTCACGACTACGGGACCGCCGAAGTTGTCGTTGATGATGCGATGTTCGCCCAGCACCCGCAGGGGATAGGCCCGCTGCTGATTGCCGCGAAAGACCCCCACGACAATCTCGGTGTCCGATAACGACCTCTCTTCCGCCACCCCTTGAAAGCGGACATGAGTCAACTCGCGAAACGCTCCCGGCTTTTCAAAAAGCGGTGGAGTACGGTCCGCCGCGCCGGCGACCACCGGGGCGATTCCCAACAACAACCCCACCAGCCAGCACCGTAGCGATTCCCGCCGGATGGGGGGAGGTGGTTCGTTCAAATGACCCATGGAGTGGAGGAAATGGGGGAGAGGAATATGGTGGTCGAACAGTCAGATCAGTGAGTCTTGACGTGTGCGGCGCTCCGTCACCTCGGGTGGGGGGATTGTACCAAAATGGTCCTCCGGGCGCATCTCAGCCGGCGGGTTTTTGGCGACCGTTGGATTCACTTGTTCACGCTATCGTTTTTTTCCCATTGTGCCACGATCTGTTTCAGGGCCTCCTTCTCGCTGACCGATTTCGATGAGACGTCAATGGCACGGGGCAGCTCACTGGTGATCAGTGAAAGCAGCAACGCGGCTATGTCGGCAGGGGAGACCAGCGGCTCGCACCCAATTTCTACGACAAATGCCTCCGGATCAACGGACACGACGTGGAAATGCCCCACCGGCTCATCGACGAGCATCAACGCGAAACACTCAACTCGATCGCTTGGACACGAACACGCTGCGAACGCGTCCTTCAGGCTTTGGAGTTGCGGCCCCAACTTGATCAGAGTCTTACCGATCTGGCGTGAGCTATGCCGAAATTGCCCACCAATGGAGAGCTTCATTGGAGCAGTGAACGTAGGACATGAGACCAGTTCAACGAGTTCGGTTCCTCACGAAGATGTTACCATTTATGGGACCAAGAATACCGTGGGGCACGATTGTCTCAGTGCGAAAAAGTGCGTGCCGCCGAGTTCTCCAAACACAACATGATCGGGCAGGAATTCCTGAATGCGAAAGGTCGCGTTGCAACGCCGATTCCAACCTTGTCACTCAAGCCAGCCACAGGGCCGCGGTCCGTCGGATTTCGTCGTCTTCGTTCTCTTTCAGTTCCGCGAATCGCACGTCGTTGCGACGTGCCGCCAGTCGCATGTAGAGCAGGCCCGCCTGTAGTTGCCGGGCGGTCTCGGCTTCATCACGACCCGGCGTCGCGAGTAGATCGAACAGCCGCGAATAGACGCAGCCCGACACGTATAACTCCGTTGCGATATCCCCCAGCCGCGCCAACACGAACTGGTGTTGGATGATCCCTTCGCGGTGGCGAACGAGTTCCATCTGGCTGGCCCGTGCCAACTGGTGAATCTGCCGGGCGAGCGACGCGACAACCGGTTGCAGCCGGGGATTGGCGATCGGAATTGCCGGCGACGGGCGTCGCAACAAGCCAATCTTCCAGGGCTGTTTCTTCACTTCGAGCATTTGCTGGCCGAGATTCCGCAGGCCCGCACCGGCGATGAAGCAACGGAGGACATCGTTCGCCCCTTCGCCGATCATGTTGATCCGGGCGTCACGCAGCATCCGTTCGAAGGGCTGGTCGTTGAAATATCCCGCGCCGCCGTGAATCTGCAGCGTGTCGTTGACGATGGTCCATAACGATTCGCTGGCGAACACTTTGAGCATCGCCGTTTCGAGCATGTAATTCTCGGCACCCCGGTCAATGAGGGCCGCGGTGTGCCGGGTGGCGCTTTCCATCGCGAACACATGCGCGGCGGCCGAGGCGATCTTCTGCTGTACGAGTTCAAATTCGCCGAGTGTCTTTCCAAACTGCTTCCGCGTGCGCGCGTGTTCGATGGCGCGTTTCAGGCAGAACCGGGCGGCACCGGTGCAACTGGCACCAAACGTCGTGCGCCCAAAATCGAGAACGGTGAGCGCGACGCGCAGTCCTTTTCCCAACGGTCCCAGGACATTCTCGCGCGGAACATAAACGTTCTTGAATGCGAGCCGGGCCGTAGCGGTTCCGCGGATCCCGCACTTGGGCATCCGGGCTTCGACAACTTCGAACCCTTTCATGTCGGGTGTGACGAGAAACGCCGTCACTTTACCTCCCGGTGCCGAGGCGGCCGGCGTTCGGGCCATGACGGTCAGAACCTGTGCGATCGCGCCGTTCGTGATGTAGCGTTTCTCGCCGTTCAGAATAAAGCCCTTCCCGTCGGGGGAGGGGACAGCCGACGTCTGAACATTCGCCGCGTCGGAGCCCGCTTCCGGTTCGGTGAGTGCGAAGGCAGCGATCTTTTCTCCCGTGGCGAGCGGGCGCAGCCATTGGGCTTTTTGAGCGTCGGAACCAAACAGATCGAGGCCCCGGAGACCGATCGAATGGTGCGCGTTCACAAAGACGGCGGTCGCCGCGCAGCGTGAGCCGATCTCTTCCATCAGCCGACAGTACGCGGTCTGGGTCAGCCCTTTCCCGCCAAACTCGGGGGAGATTGTCGCCCCCAGAACTCCCTGTTCCCCCAGTCCTCGAATGACACTCGGGGGAATATCGGCGTCGCGATCAATCGCCGCAGGGTCGAGATTTCCATCTAGCCAGGTGGCAAGGTCGGCAACGGCCGCGTCGGAACGCTTTTGTTCGGCGGGGGTCTGTTTGGGCCAGGGGAACACTCCCTCTTGCAGGAACCGCCCGAAAAACAAGGCTTGCGCAAAGCCTTCGGCGGCGGGGGCCGCGAAGAAAAGTTCCTCCGCCTGACGGATCTGC
>JAPLOC010000119.1 GCA_026692825.1 Planctomycetota bacterium
AACAGCACGTCTGGAAACAGAAGACCAGTGAGAGTGTCGCCGAACTCATCGCAGCGCTCGAAGAGCGTCGCCCGATGAAGACGCTCGAGGAGGAGTTCAAGGATCGGATGCTGGGTGAGTTCCGCGGGTTGCTGTTGTCGGCGTATTCCAAGTTCATTCTCGCGGACAAACTCGCATCGAAGGTCAACTCGGCGGCGGAAACCGGCGCGGTCTCCAGCCGGCTGGTCAATGAACGGACCAGCGAACGCGAGTCGGCCGAAGAGACGCTGAAGTCGGTTTGTGAGCAGTCGCTGTTCGACACGCAGCGGGGAAAAGAAGCCGCCCAGGCGGCGGTTCAAGACGCGCAAAGGCGTTACGACATCTCCCGACATCACCTCACGTCGCTTCTGGGCTATGAAGAGCCGGGAATGGAGCGGGGAGGGGAGGCGGCGGGGTTGTCGCTGGTGGAAATGCGAGCCCCGTTTGCCGGGACGATCGAAGAGCGTGTCTTCGGAGTGGCGGAACGACTCAAACGGGGAGATCGGCAATTCGCGTTGGCGAATACGAGCCAGTTGTGGATCGCCGCCGATCTGCGGGAAGCTGACTGGCCGGCGTTGGCGCTGCAGACCGGCCAGGAGCTGCCCGTCGAAACCCCCGCGTTGCCGGGAGTGAAGCTCAAGGCCCGGGTATATTACCTGGGTCGGGAAGTCTCGACCGATTCCAACGCGATCCCCCTGGTGGCGACCATCGACAATTCAGACGAACGGCTGCGTCCCGGATTGTTCGTGCGTGTCTCGATCCCTCTCGAAGCCGATGAAGAAGTGCTGGCGGTTCCGTCGAGTGCCGTCGTCGAACATGAACGGCAACGGTTCGTCTTCGTTCCCGAAGCGGGAAATCACTTCCGCCGGGTTGACGTGAAAACCGGTCGCGAAGAGGCTCAATGGATCGAGATTCGTTCGGGATTGAATCGCCGACAAAGCGTCGTGGTGGCAGGCGCATTCGCGCTGAAATCGGAACTCTTGCTCGAACGCGAGGAGTAGTCGCATGCTCTCCCGGCTGATTGAGTTTTCGTTACAAAATCGGTTTCTTGTGCTGATCCTGACGGCGATCGTGTCGCTGCTGGGAGTGGCGTCGGCCATTCGGCTGCCGATCGACGCGGTTCCCGATCTCACGAATACTCAGGTGCAAGTCGTGACCGAGGCGGGGCCGTTGTCTCCCGTCGAAGTCGAACGCTACCTGACGTATCCGGTCGAATCGACGATGAGCGGCCTCCCCAAAATCGAGGAACTCCGCAGCGTTTCGAAGTTCGGCATTTCTGTCGTCACCATTGTTTTTCAGGAAGGGACCGACCTCTATCGCGCCCGGCAACTCGTCACTGAACGGCTTCCCGCCGCGATGTCGCTCATTCCCAAAGGTTATGGAGTTCCGCGACTGGGGCCGTTGACGACGGCGCTGGGTGAGATCCTGCAATTCGAAGTCCGCAGTGACGCGGGACATTCCGCGATGGAGCTGCGTACGATACTCGACTGGGAGGTCGCGACAAAACTCCGTGAAGTGCGGGGGGTGACGGAAATCAACACGCACGGCGGTTTCTACAAGACCTACGAAGTCCGCCCCGACCCCGACCATCTGACCAGTAACGGCATTTCGCTGGAGGATCTGTTTCAGCGTCTGGAAGAGAACAACTTGATCGCCGGCGGTGGCTACGTCGTGCATCACGATGAGCAGCGCTTCATTCGCGGGCAGGCGCTGCTCACGAGCGCCGCCGACATTCTCGAAATCGTCTTGAAACGCGAGTCGGACGGCACACCCATCCTGGTTCGTGATGTCGCCGACGTGGAGATTGCCCCAATGACCCGGCAGGGGGCCGTCACCCGCGACGGGCGGGGGGAGGCGGTCACCGGCATGGTGATGATGCTGATTGGTGAGAATTCGCGGGTGGTCGTCGGAGCGGTGAAAGAGCGGATTGAGGAGATTCAAAAGGTGCTTCCGGAAGGGGTTCGGCTGGAAGTCACCTACGACCGCTCAGCCCTGATCGGCCGCACGCTGCATACCGTGGTCACCAACCTGGTGGAAGGGGGGGCGCTGGTGATCATTGTGCTGCTGATCATGTTGGGAAGTTTACGGGCTGGACTGATCACCGCGCTGGCGATTCCGCTGTCGATGATGTTCGCCACCAACCTGATGTGGGGCACGGGAATCACCGCGAGTCTGATGTCGCTGGGCGCGATTGACTTCGGGCTGATTGTCGACAGTTCGGTGATTATGATCGAAAACTGCATCCGCCGACTGTCGCACGATCAGGGACGAACGCCACGACTGGAGCTGATTCGCGACGCGGCGATTGAAGTGCGGAAGCCGACCATGTTTGGCGAATTGATTATCGCGGTCGTCTATGTTCCCATCCTGGCGCTCGAGGGGATGGAGGGGAAGATGTTCCGTCCCATGGCGCTGACCGTACTGTTCGCACTGGCCGGGTCGCTGGTCCTGTCGATGACGTTCATGCCCGCGCTCGCGTCGCTGGCGCTTCCCAAAATCGTCGACGAAAAGGAAGTCTGGCTGATCCGGATGTTGAAAAAAGTGTACGAACCTCTGGTACGTCGCGCCATCGCCCACCCGGTGATCACTGTGTTGATCGCGCTGTCGGTCTTCGCAGTCAGTCTACCGGTGGGGGCAAATTTGGGGGCGGAGTTCATGCCCCGACTCGAGGAAGGGGATTTGCTGATTGAGGCGGTCCGTCTGCCAACCGCGTCGCTGGAGGGTTCTCTCGCGATGTCGACCAGCATCGAAAAGACGCTGCTGGAATTCGACGAGGTGGAAACGGTTTTCTGCAAGACCGGTCGCCCGGAAATCGCCAACGACGTGATGGGGGTGCATCAAACCGATGTGTGGGTTTTGCTCAAGCCACACACGAAATGGCCG
>JAPLOC010000120.1 GCA_026692825.1 Planctomycetota bacterium
AAGCTGGTGCGAGACATCCGGAGTCTCCGCGCCCAGCAATAGGTGGAAATGGCTGAAATGAAGGCAGAATAGGGGGCTGCGCAGGTTTTGAGCGCCTTGTGACGGCCAATTGGGACGAAAAACGAGAGTCAAACCGAGTTTTTGCCAGCCAGGCGTGTGAGGTCGCGAAACGTCCACCGCTTCGCGGCGGACTAAAACGACAGACCCCAAGGGGGATGGGGCCGCCGCCAACACCAGCCGCCATCCGGCTTGCCCAAGGCCCCGTCCGGCTCAGGTGCAATGTTGCGTTTTCGGCCGCGTGGAGCAGAAAAAGTAGCGAGAGAAATTCGCGGAGTCGTCAACCGATGCAGCCCTTGCTTTTCAAGCAAACCAGTAGTATTGTGAACTGCGTCCTCCCAGCGATTGGAAGGACGCGACTGCCCAGGGTTACGACAGCCCCGTTGGTGAGATTCACCGCCGGGGCTTTTTGTTTGCGCGGTCCATAGAGCGCGCGGCGGAAGGCCCCGTGAGAGAAAGGTGGTTCCAGGAAGGAACCACGACAGCCCACCGTTGTCCCTGTCTATTTCCTTGCGCCCGGACCCAGAAATGACCACATCAGTCACAGCCACTGTGAACGCGACCATCGATTCGCTGTGCGTGAAGCCGGTTGATAAATCCCTGCGGCCGGATGTCTGCCTGGGGACAGTCGCACAGGCACTCCGCCGCACGGGGGTTTTCGAGTTGCAGTCTCTGGAGCCGGAGATTTCGGGGCATGATGTGATCCTGCGTGGGTCAGTCGGCAGTTATTACCTGAAGCAGCGGGCGCAGGCCGCTGTCATGGAGCTGCCCGGCGTGAATCGCGTTCGTAATGAGTTGACGGTAACCCGTCCCCTGCCGGAATTGCTGGTTTCGCACTAACGGTCACGGCGCATGCGGGAACAGTTGTTCGAGCGTTACCAGTTGCTGCAGCGGTACGTCGGTTGGACCGCCGAGGACGCGGAGCGCCTGCGCGCCTCCGGGCCTGCGCTCCTATCGACGTTTCCCGCGCTGGTTGAAGACTTTTACGACACCATCGGGCGGCATGCGGAAACCAGCCGGGTACTGAGTGGCGGGCCGGAGCAGCAAGAGCGGCTGAAACGCAGTTTGCGGGGCTGGCTCGCCGAACTGGTCGCGGGGATTTACGACGCCGACTATGTGGAACGGCGCTGGAAGGTCGGATTGCGGCACGTCGAGATCGGGCTGGATCAGGTCTTTACCAACGCCGCTCTGTCGCGGCTGCGCCGGCAGCTCGCCACGATCGTCGAGAATCAATTCGAGCCGGGAGCCGCGCGGGCGATACAGCACTCGCTCGATCTGGTGATTGACCTTGATCTGGCGGTCATTCAGGTCGCGTATCAGACCGAGTTTTCCCGGTTGCAGCAGGCGATCGAACGGGCCGAACGGATGGCTGAAACCGAGCGGGTGCAGGAAGCGCTCGCACAAAGCAAGCAGGCGCTGCAAGCGGTTCTTCAGGCGGCACCGTGTATGGTGATCATTTTGAACGCCGCGGGCTTGGTCCGCTATTTCAGTCCGTACGCCGTACAGCTCACCGGGTACCAGGCGCACGAGGTGCTGGGAATCGACTACCTCTCGCTGTTCATCCACGACGAGACGATGCGGCTGGCGATCCGGCGGGACATTGAACGGACCATGGCGGGCCATCCGACGATTGGCTACACGAATCCCATTCGAGATAAGTCGGGCCTGACGCACTGGATGGTGTGGAACACGCAGCCGATCGCCGACTACCAGGGCGAACCCGCC
>JAPLOC010000121.1 GCA_026692825.1 Planctomycetota bacterium
CGTGCCGTTACGATCGCACCATTCTTCAATGTTAGATTGTCCGCCACGTTGACCGTCGCCTGACCGGTCACCCGCAAAAGCGTTCCCCCTTTGCCACCGGTTCCGGCATTTACAATCAACGTTCCCATCGCTAGATCGGTATCGCGCAGATAGACTGTGCCCGCAGCTCCTTCCATTCCAGTCGATCCGCCATACGCTGTGATTGTCGACGTATCGAACGTTGTGAAATCCGCAGCATAGACCGCCACGCGGCCACCACCGCCAGAACCATAAATTGATGAGTTAGTCGAACCACCGTTCGCAGAGATAAATCCGGTACCCGACAGGATCCCGGTTGTGATCTTGATTCCACCGCCGGAGCCGCTTCCTAAATTCGCGGACTCGGCGTTCGCTCGAATTCGCCCATCAACTATCAAATTCGTCGCCTGAATCTCGACCAGTCCTCCTCCGGCTGTCACCGTTCCACCGCTGCCGCTGCCGCCACTCCCAAAATCCTGGGGATTTGAATAATCACCGTAGATTTCACTGGCCGCTCCGTCCGCCGTTCCGCCGGAGCCACCGTAACTTCCTCCGCTCTTACCCGTCGATGCACCTGTTGCCGTGTTTCCCGTCGTTCGTCCCGGAAGGTATCATTTACCAGTCACGTCGATACTACTGCTTGCATCAATTATTACCTGCTGTGACACGGTCAGGCTCAACTTGTGCGTCGTAGTCGTCGTAAGGGCAGTGTGGGTTAACTTTCCCCCGTTCACGACATGCACCGAATTGAAGCTGTGCGGGCCGTCAATGGCGACTGTCGCGCCGTCGATCAACAGGTCTTTCCCGTCAAACGCCGTATTGGTTTCGCTGATCGTAGTTGCGGCACTGAAGATCACGTTTGCATTAATGTACGCCAGCGATTTTCGAAACTGATCGTCGGTCGCTTCCCCCGCCGTGCCATCTTTGTCCTGATCCATTCGCCTTCCGAGGGTGTCGGAAATGTTGGGGCCGATGGCGGCGGTGTAGGTGCCGCGCGTGGTGAGGGGGCTGAACGTGATGCGGAACGAGTCGGCGTCGAGGCTTACAACGCTGTTCACTGTGATCGCGCTGCTGCCGACAGGGCCGGTGATCGTGACGTCGGCTGAGGTGAACGTAGTCGCGTCGATCGCCCGGTCGAAGTCGACATCGATGTGGTCGAACGGCGCGTTTCGTGAAGAATGCGCGGCCCCGCCGCCGCCAATAGCGCCTTGGATTCCAACGCCTCGATTCGCCAGTCTCGGCCACCCGGACGAGTTCGTGTTCGAATTCGCCCGCCGACGACGCGCGGGGTCCGCAGTTTCCGTTCGAGTTTCCGCAGCCAGTTGTGAAAGAGAGAAGCCATTTCAAGAGATCCTGGTATGCCTGACAGGTTGCCAAGGGCAAGTTGTTGAATTGAATCAGAACGCGAATCCGTCTGCCGCCAAACGCCTGCAACGGCAATTCTAGGGCAGCCAGCGTCTCAGCCCGCGCCCCGTGTGACGTCTCGAATCGACGGTGCCGAAAGAGTGAAATGAAAACCCGTCCCAGAACGCGGGAGACTTCCGCCAAAGTCGATTCACCATAGGACGCCTCCCCACAAACAAAAAACGGATCAGTCAACTCCGATCCTATGTATACAAGTTTTGTCCAGGATTCGCAACGCTCCCCGCGACCCGGATGGAGTTTGGGCAGCCAAAGGGGACGATCATGTGACAGGTCCAGTTGTGTTCGGTCGATCCTGCGGAATGGAAAGTGGACAGGGTGCGCGTCGACAGGAAGAATTCCAAGCCGCCCCTGTCAAGGCGAGCCCGAGGCGAGCCCGCCGCGGCGGGGCGTCAGCCGGCCGGTTTTTTGCGTGGCCGGCGCACAGGGCGCCGACGAGGGCCAAAAACCCGGCGGCTTACGCCGGCCGGCTCGCCTGTGGGGGGGCCAACGATTTCGACGGC
>JAPLOC010000122.1 GCA_026692825.1 Planctomycetota bacterium
CATCACTGCGCTATGTTACTGCACGATCAGTTGGGGATCGCAGCCACCACCCGAGCCAGCTTTGCGATCTACAACACACCCGCCGAGATCGAGATTCTGTGCGCGGGGATTCGCGATGCTGTTCGACTGTTTCGCAGGATCTCGTGAGCCTCCCCAATGTCACAGCAGCCAGTCATACTTCTCGATCGGGACGGAACGATCATCGTGGAGCGGCACTACTTGGCGGATCCAGGAGGCGTGGAGCTGTTACCTCACGCGGCGGCCGGGCTTCGGCGCCTGGTCGAAAGGGGATACCGGTTGGTCGTGGTCACCAATCAATCGGGGATTGCCCGTGGAAAGTTCACCCCGGCCCAATTGGCTGCTGTGCATTGCCGACTGGAAGAGCTTCTGGCGGCGGAAGGTATCGAGTTGGCGGGAATCTACGTTTGTCCGCACTCGCCCGGCGACGGCTGCGGATGTCGTAAGCCCGGGGTTGCGCTGGTCGACGCGGCACAACACGAACTGGGGTTTCGGAGAGAAGAGTGCGTCGTGATCGGCGACAAGCGGTCCGACGTGGAACTGGGGCACGCGATTCGCGGACGGAGTGTGTTGGTGCGTACCGGGTACGGGCACCAGGCCACGTTCGGGAATTCCGCTGGACCGGACTACGTAGCTGATGATCTGTGGGATGCCGCTGAGTGGATTGTTGCAGCGGGTTGAGATTGGGGCGCGGGTCAGATCTTTCGCGGTTGGGCCACCGCGATGGGTAACCCTCGGATGGATCACGGCTCACAGGGCAAAGTCGCTGGCTGACATTCTTGGCTCGTCATGTGGCCACCCCGAAACCGGAACGCGGGATGAACGCCCTCAACGCCGCGGCTAAGGTTCTCGGGGAATCCGGGACGCCGGATGAACGCCAAGGCGATGATCGACGCGATGGCCAGAAAGGGGTATTGGACCAGCCCCGGGGGGGAGACGCCGCACGCGACCTTGTACGCCGCAATCTTGCGGGAGATCACGGCGGCGACGGAGGCGTGGTTCACGAATGCTGTCATTGGCTCGACGGGAAGCCAATTGTCTCGGAGTACTCATTCCGGTCGGTGACTCTCGTCGTCAAATGAGTATTCTCTCAATCTCGTCGAGCGATATTTCGTCGCTCGTTCGGTCGTACAACTTCGTGGTTCGAGGCGATTCATGGGCGGCAATCGCCTGTGCCTTCTCGATTGTTCCTCCGTTTTCAAGATACGAGGTGATTCCAGTTGCTCGAAACGTGTGACAGCAGATGTTCGCTGGCAATCCAATCGCTCGGCAACGTCGCTTGATCATCCGGAGGGCATCCCCTCGACTCATAGCACGGGACGTGAAAACGCCAGACCGATCGATGGTGCGGAAGAGGGGAGACGTCCGATCGAGGTTCGGTCCGACGGCCTTCGCGTACTCATCCAAGTACGCTTCGAGTACATGGTGAGCCGGAACGGCGTGTTGCTTTCCTCCTTTTTCATGAAGTCGAATCCACCAGCGTTTCCCCTCGGGGTAATAATCTCCGACAGTGATTGCCACGGCTGCAGACACGCGAGCGAATGTGTAGACCATAACGCCAATGAGCGCGCGGTCGCGGAGTCCGATGGTCGTCGAGACATCAATGGAGGCGAGTAGTTCACGGGCTTGTTCAGCCGATAGCACCGGAGTCCGGCCACGTTTGACGACATGCGTCGGACCTCGCACCGACGCCGCCGGGTTGTGTGGGACGATCTGACCGGTGACCAGCCAGTCGAACAACATTCGAATCGCTGCCAGGTGCTGCTTGACGGTCGGCTTTGCACCCGGGTGCTGCTCGATGTAGGCGGCAACGACCAGAGGTTCAATCTGGTCCAGAGCCTGGAATCCTCGGGACTCACACCAACAGAAAAATTGTCGGATCGCCTGGGCGTACGCCATCCGGGTATTTCTATTGCGAATCGTGGCAGCGAAG
>JAPLOC010000123.1 GCA_026692825.1 Planctomycetota bacterium
GTCAGTTTCAAAAACAGGCCCTCAGTGTTCAGATTCGCTGGATGATCCGTCGTGATATGGCGGAGGTCCTCGACATCGAACGCGACAGTTTCGAATTCAACTGGACCGAGGAGGACTTTTTGTCCTGCCTTCGTCAGCGAAACTGCATTGGCATGGTTGCCGAATACGACAACCGCGTCGTCGGCTTCATGATTTACGAGCTGCACAAGACGCGTCTGCACATCCTCAATTTCGCGGTCGAACCGGCCCGCCGCAAGTTGGGGATCGGTTCGCAGATGATCGAAAAGCTGGTCAACAAGCTCTCGCAGCAGCGACGGCAGGAGATTGTGCTGGAGGTGCGCGAGACCAATCTGGCGGCCCAGCTCTTCTTCCATGCCCAGGGTTTTCGCGCCACTCAGGTTCTGAGAAACCACTACCACGATTCGGCGGAAGACGCCTACGTCATGAGTTTCCGCCTCGATTCGGACTCTGCCGAAGAGTCGTCCGGCCCGGTCAATCGCATCGCCAGCTACTAACCAAGGCGAGCGGGGAGCGTTAGCTCCCTGCCTCCGTCAATCCTGGCGAGCCCAGCGCACAGTAAAAAAACGGCCGGCGTTTCACGCCGGCCGTTTTCCTTTGAATCGTCGTCAAACGCTACTTGAAGATATCCAACAGCGCGCTCGCCATCGGATTCCGCGTATTGACGTCGGTGTGCCACAGGTTTCGCAGCATGTCGAACATCAGAATCCCGCACACGACCATCGCTGCAGTCGACAAACCCAAACCGACCAGAGTGCCGGTTCCCCAATCCTGTTCGACGGCGGCTGCGATTTTTGGTGACGCGAACTCCGCAGAGCTTTCGCCCGTCGTCATGCCGTCGTCGAAGTCGTCGTCCTCGGCACCAAACACGTCTTCGGCGATTTCGTCGTCTTCGCCGATCAGATCCTCAACGACTTCCTCGTCATCGTCGGCGGCGATCACATCGTCCATTGCCGACTGAGACGCGCCCGACGCCGTATACTCGTCTTCGTCGTCCTCCAGCGTGATCACACTGGTTTCGGTCCCCGAACCGGCCTCAATGTCTCCCGAGCTGGGATCGAGCAACGGCATCGCGTCGTCGGTCTCCAGGAAGTCTTCATTCTCCAGCAGCGGAATGGTGCCGGTCAAATCGTCGTCGGACAGGCCTTTCGATTTTCCTCCCTTGGGGGGAGCGGGTGCGGGCCCCTTCCCCTTGGGGGCCGATTTCACAGGCGCGACGTCGGCGAGCGAAATTCCTTCGTCGTCATCCAGGGCGAGCGAGATGCCGCTGTCGCCCGAGATAATAATCGAGCTTTCGTCCGAGAGGGAAATCCCGCTGTCATTGGGGCGTTCCAGCGAGATGCCGCTATCGCCCCCCAGGGGCGCGGCGCTGTCACCCGCGAGAGAGATTCCGTCGTCATCATCGAGAACCGACGACGATGAACCACCCGAAACTGAGGGGAGATCGTCGCTGGAACCCATGCGGGGGATTTTGATTTCGCTCGACGATTCGCTCGACACCAACCGGACGTCGCTGTCGCTCCCGGTCTTCCGCCGGGGCGGCTCGTCGGTTACCAGTCGCACGTCGCTGTCCGAACCGGTGCTGATATCCCCAGAGGATCCCACTCCGGAAAGTTTCACATCGCTGTCCGAATCGTCGGACAGTTTGAAGTCGCCCGACGACGGTGCGTCGTCGAATATCAAACGGACATCACTGTCGGAACTGTCGTCTTCCGCCGGCTTGCCCTTAGTGATAATCGTTGGCTGTTGCCCGAGAATGTCGTCGTCACTGAAAATCAAATCGCCGCTCGAATCGCCCGTCGCCAGTTCAACACGCGCGTCATCATCGGAATCCGCGGTCAACGACAGGTCCGGATCGGAATCAAACTGCCGGTTCCGCGCCAGGTTCTCTACGTCCTCTTCCTTGAACTTCCAGTTTCCGCGGTCGGCGAAGGCGCGGATCAACCCCTTTTCGCGCATGCGGTTGAGTTCCGCCTTGTCGATGCCAACTTTGGCTGCGGCTTCTTCGAGGCTCAGGTACTTTTTCGACATGCCTGCGATTCCCAGTCGTTCCCATTCCCGCTCACGGCCGACCGGTAACCACCAGCCTCCGCTACGGTTGTGCAACTCGCCTGTGCGCTCTCCCGTTCCCCGTGAA
>JAPLOC010000124.1 GCA_026692825.1 Planctomycetota bacterium
CCGCGAACGCCGCGGTCTGGGCCGCCAGAAACTCCAGACCCGTCGCGATTTGAACATCCGACGCGCCCCGTCCACAGACCAGCCGCCACGCGAGTCGCAACTGGGAGGCGAGATCGGTCGACGACTCCGCCTGAATCCGCCGCGCGAGTTGCTCGGACTGGGCCAGCAGAAAGTCGTTGTTCATCAGGAACAACGCCTGGGGCGACACGGTGGAACTCCCCCGTTGCGTACAGTTGGGACGCATGTCCGGAGAGTCAAACGATTCGAGCAGTGACAACGGCATGCTGCGCTTTGCGACCACGTACAGACTTCGGCGGAATTCATCCTCCCCCAGCGACACGGTCTTCCCCGTGGGGCGTCCCGCCGAGTCGCGGGTGTCGACCGCGATCACAATCTGTCCGACTTCGTCCGGTGCGACCGGAACCGGCACGCCGTAAATCTGACCCGAAAGCCGGCCCGAGGCCGCCAGCACGGTATCGCGCAGCACTTCGGCTTCGATCCTCCGTACCGGGGCCCGACCCAGCAGCCGATTCTCGGGATCGACCGCCTCGTGTTCGGGTCGGCGAACGGAACTCTGGCGATACGCCGTCGACAGCACGATCTGCCGATGAAGTTGTTTCAGGCTCCAGCCGTTTTCCACAAACTGACTGGCGAGCCAGTCGAGCAATTCGGGATGACTGGGACGCGCACCCAGGAAACCGAAATCCCCCGCCGTTGAGACAAGCCCCACGCCGAAATGGTGCATCCAGGCGCGATTGACAATCACCCGGGCCACCAGGGGATGTTTGCCGTTGGTCAGATGCCTGGCCCACGCGAGTCGACGCCCGGTGGTCGGGATCGCTTCGCTTTTCAGTGGGATGGCCGCTGGCGATTCCCCGCACAGAATCGTGGGTTCGCCAGGGGTCACTTCGTCGCGCGGCTGATTGATGTCGCCGCGCACAAACAACCGGGTCGCGGGGGCCTGACCGGGGATTTCCGTGAGGCAATGCGCGTACTCTTCGGGAGGTCGTTTGGTCTGCAACTGGGCGGCGAGGTCGTCGTACTTTTTGTTGTGGTCGGCGATCTTCTGCTGTTCGTAGAGATAGACGCTGCCACGATCGACATTGAGCGGCGGAAAGTCTTTGAGAAGCTGCTGCTGCTCGGGAGTTCGTTTGTCGGCGGGGGTCGCTTTCGCCGCTCGAGCCGACTCGCGACGCTCTTCCGGAACCTTGAGCAGTTCGCGCTCGAAAACCTCGGCGACGATTTTATCGAGGACCACAAGGCGTTCGTCGGCGAGTTGTTGTTTCTGTTTGTCGATCTCGGCGGCCTGTGCGTACTGTTCATCGTGCCAGAGCGAAACCAGTCGACCCGCGGGATTACGCCAGTTGGGTACGTTGAACGCTGGCTCGAAGATCGCCCGCAGGCGGTAGTAATCCTTCTGCGGGATCGGGTCGTAACGGTGATCGTGGCATTGGGCACAACCGACGGTCAGCCCGAGAATCGACGTGGAGACCACCTTGATCGTCTCCGCGACCACTTCGTTTCGCGCCGCCTGGGGTTCCACCTCACCATCCCCGGTCCCATCGGGTGCCATCCGCAGGAACCCGGTGGCGATCAGTTTTTCGGACTGTTCGGGCGTGAGGTTCTTGTAAGGCGGGGCCAGCAGTTCGTCCCCCGCGAGTTGTTCCACCAGGAATTGATCCCAGGGACGATCGGTGTTGAAGCTACGGATGACGTAGTCGCGGAATTTGTAGGCGTACTTGCGGTCGAGATCCTTGGTGCTGTAGCCGTCGCTGTCGGCGTAGCCCGCCGCGTCGAGCCAGTGCCGGCCCCAGCGTTCGCCATACCGCGGCGAAGCCAGCAACTGTTCCACCAGCAATTCGTAGGCGTCGGGAGAATTGTCGTTGACAAACGCATCCACCGCTTCAGGAGAGGGGGGCAGCCCGATCAGGTCAAAAGAGAGCCGGCGGATGAGCGTCGCGCGGTCGGCCTCGGGGGAGAATCCCAGGTTGTGGCGTTCCAGTTCCGCCAAAAGAAACAGGTCGGTGCCGGTGTTCGGTCTGACGGACTTTGGGAGTCGCCGGCCGGCTGACGGGGCGAAACGCCCAGAAGTTCCGTTCTTCGTCGGTGAAGTCCGACTCGGGGATGAATTGCTCGGGTTCAGGACGCGCGGTTTTCGACCCCTGGTCAATCCAGGCGCGCAGGGTCGCCAGTTCGGCGGCGGAGACCTTTTTTGTGCCGGGGGGCATTTCGCCGGCGGCGATTCGCTCGACGATCAGGCTCTCGCCCGATTGTCCGGGGACGAGGGCGGTCCCGGTATCTCCACCGCGGACCAGTCGCCGAGCTTGCCGCAGGTCGAGACTCCCCTTCAAAACCTCTCCCTCACCGTGGCAATGCCAGCAATGCGCTTTGAGGATGGGTCGTACGTGGGCCTCGAATGTCAGCGGCGCGGGGATCGCTTCATCCGCGAGCGCGGCTCGCCCCAGCAGCACGACGCAAAACAGCACGCGGAAGGAGATTTGGAGCATGCGGTTGTGAAGTCCAAAGGCGAGACCGGTGACGACTGCCCCGGTTCCGAAGAACCAGCAGGGTCGACAATCGGCGAAGGAGGGGACGCATCAATTCCCATTTTCGCGTCTGGCGGGATCGACTGCAAGCGGCACGCGGGGAGCCGGCGTGGATCGAATCGAATCCCGAGTGACGTTCTGCCCGCGCATTTCCAACGGCATCGGGAATCGCACTGAGGGTGATTTCCCGGACGAGCAGCTTGACATTGGAAGATTCGCCCATAATCTGGAGGGTGTTGGAACAACGACGTGGAGATCGATTCGCGGCCAAGTCGGGCCGGGATTCGAACACGCGTGAAGAACCTCTGTTTGGGACGACCGAATTGACCGCTTCCACCCCCACCGCCCCCGAAGTGCTGGATCGCGTGTTTCTGGAAGTCCGGTGCAAACTGCTGGACACCGCCGCCTGCCTCGATCGAATCGAGCGGACCGAGGGGGCCGACTTGGCGCTGCGCGACCGCCGAATGAAACAGATCCACGAAGCGATCGCCATCCTCAGTTCCGCCGGCGTCGACCGGGCGGAACGGATCCAGATGCTCTTCAGCGACGAGTACATTCCGAACTGGATACACGGGATCCAAACCGGTGCCCCCGGCGTCACGCTTTCGGGCAAGGCGTTTCAGGAAACGACGTAACACCGCACGATGATCAAGTCAGAGGAACTGCTCGATCACTCTGATGAGTCGCCCCGTCACTAATTCGTCCCCCGTCGGGGCTTGCCTCTTCGCCGGGCTGTCATCACACCCCGCACCCGCAGAAACAGTCCCCACGCCTGTTGACGCTTCGGTATGCGAACGCACTCGCGGATCATCATCGGCCATCATCTGATTCTGCATGGTTACGGGCACTGGTTGCCTAACGACCCGCGCGGCAGCGGTTCGCAGACGATTCTCAACGAGAAGCTGGCAGACCTGGGGCCGATTCACTTTGGGCGAAAGGAGGTGCAGCCATCGCGCGAGGTGCTGCGGGAATTCAGTCGCGCAGCAGCGTCCCGACTGGAGCATACCCCTTTGTGGTTCGACGCGGCGAAGAGGCAAGCTCTGGCGGAGTCGATTGGGCAGACCATCGCACAATGTGGTTACACGGTGTGGGCGTGCGCGGTGTTGAAGAATCACCTGCATTTGTGCGTCCGGCGCCATCGCGACGACGCGGCGACAATGTGGTCGCGGTTCGCCGAAAAAACCACCGCCGGGCTTCGCCTCTTCGCCGATGTTCCCTCAACACACCCCGTCTGGTCGGAACGTCCCTACAAAGTGTTTCTCTACACGCCCGACGACGTTCGGCGCGTCGTCGCCTACATCGAACAGAACCCTGTCAAAGAAGGGCTTCCACCCGAGCGCTGGCCATTCGTCACAGAATACGATGGCTGGCCCGAGCGTCGCTAAGCGTTCCCCGCAACAGAATCGTCTCCCGC
>JAPLOC010000125.1:0-1188 GCA_026692825.1 Planctomycetota bacterium
ACCGTGGTCCACTTTGTCCCGCGCGACGTCTGGCGTCGAGAGACCGTGCTGTGGCTCCTTCCGACGGTTGTCGCGGCGGCCGCTTGTGGCGGGGCGGTTCGGCGGGAGGTCACCCGTTCGCGAGCCAGCACCATTCTTCTGTTGTTGGCGAGTTTGTTTTACGTGATCGCGGCGGTTCTGCAATTGCGGATGGAATCTCTGCTGGAAGATCTGCCGCGGACGGTTCTGGTGCAAACGCTGGTCCTACTTGGACATGCGACGGTCGCGATGTGCTTTTGGGTCCATGCTCGCTTCGTACTGTATTTCAACCCCGACCCGGCGGAAACAAATGCGGCGAGAGGAAAAGTTGGCCGTCCGAGTCTGCGATTCCTCACGCGGTGGTTCGCCCGGCGGGCAACTCGCCCTGAAATCGCAACCGATGCGGGCGAGACCAAAGTCGCGGAATCTGAACCCCACGACGAGGCGGACGAATCGGAAACGGTCGCGAAGGCACAACGGCGAAAGCCAACAAAGCGTCCGGCACGTAAGCCCGCGGCGACAGCAGGAAAGCTGCGGCGCGACATCGAGCCGGGCAGCGACCCCGACCCGGACGACTCTGAGTCTGTTGCCCAAACGGCTGTGCCCGACGATTCAAGCGATTCGGCGTATGCGACTTCGCTTTCCGACAGCAGGGAACCGACGCTCGATCCCGCCGCAGAGAGTTTGGTTTCCGAGCAGAAACCGATCGACGTTCCAGCACCGGAACGGTCGGTCAATGTCGAATTGAAACCCGACCGTCACGATCGTCGCGACAACCTTGTGCCGAGTGAGTGGGAAACCACGCCCGCTCCTGAGCCGTTGCGGTCGCCGGACGCGAAACCATCGATCCCCGCAGTTCCTGTTTCTGCCGCCGAAATCGCGGAGCCAGAGGAATTCCAGCGTGCCGACGTATCCACGGCAGACTCCGCCTCCGCCGACGACGAGGATGACGGAGGAGACGGTCCCGGCAATCTCAACCTGAAAGGGTTGAGTAAGAAGGAACGGCGACGGTTGAAACAGCAGCAGCGGGAGCGCGAACGGTCTCAGCAGAGGAACTAAAAATCCGCATGTTTTGGCGTTCGTGGGAACGGAATCACATCGCGGATATTCGTCATCCCTGTGAGCAGCAGCAGCACGCGTTCGAGTCCCAGGCCAAACCCGGCGTGGGGC
>JAPLOC010000125.1:1228-2240 GCA_026692825.1 Planctomycetota bacterium
GGCACGGTCCCGTAGCGTCTCAGATCGACGTACCACCAGTACTGTTCGGGATCGAGATGACACTCGGCCATTCGCTCCAGTAACACATCGAGCCGTTCTTCGCGCTGACTGCCGCCGATGATCTCCCCCGCGCGCGGCACGAGGACGTCCATCGCCCGCACGGTTTTTCCATCGTCGTTGCAGCGCATGTAAAACGGTTTGAACGACCGCGGGTAGTTGTACAGAATCACGGGCTTGCCGAATTTCACTTCGGTGAGATAGCGCTCGTGTTCCGACTGCAAATCGAGTCCCCACTCCACCGGGTATTCAAACGTCTGTCCGGAACTCTTCAAAATCTCAATTGCTTCGGTGTACGAAACCCGTTCGAACTCGTGGTTGATGATGTTCTCAACCGTCTCCAGCACCTGCTTGTCGATGCGATCGACGAAGAACTTCATGTCGTCGGGGCACCGCTCGATCGCCCGCTTCAGAACGAACTGGATGAACTCCTGGGCGAGCCGCATGTTGTCTTCGAGGTCGTAGAACGCCATTTCCGGCTCAACCATCCAGAACTCGGACAGATGGCGGGTGGTGTTCGAATTCTCGGCCCGGAAGGTGGGGCCAAAGGTGTAAACGTCCCCGAGTCCACAGGCAAACGTCTCGGCTTCCAGTTGCCCGCTGACTGTCAGCGACGCCTGTTTGCCAAAAAAGTCCTGCGTGAAGTCCAGCGACCGTTTTTGCTGCGCCAAGAGCGCCAGGTCGAGCGTCGTGACCTGGAACATCTGCCCGGCCCCTTCGCAATCGCTGGTGGTGATGATTGGGGTGTGAACGTAGAGGAAACCCCGCGACTGGTAGAATTCGTGGATCGCGGCACAAACGGCGTTCCGCACGCGGGCGATGGCACCGAAGGTGTTGGTGCGGGGGCGCAGGTGGGCGATGTCCCGCAGGAATTCGAAGCTGTGCCCCTTTTTCTGAAGCGGGTATTTTTCGGCGTCGGCGGATCCGTAGACGTGAACCTCCGCCGCGTGGACTT
>JAPLOC010000126.1 GCA_026692825.1 Planctomycetota bacterium
CACTTGGCCGGTTACGTCACATTCAACGAAAAGCACTCCGGCAGAGACCACGTCGGGCCAGTACGGCTTCGAAGTTGGCGGACAATCGTCGGGCCTCGCCCGCCACGGTGCGCGCCGGCCACGTAGGCATTCCTCGGGATTTCAAATCGCGATCAGTAGACTTGAACCGGCAAGGTCTCACCATTCGGAAGGATGATCAAGCCCCAGGCTTCGTCGGCTGCGATTGTCAGCGTCTCGGTTCGGACCGCTGCGCCCGGGAGCTTGATCTCGACCGTGTATTTGCCGGGGGCGACCTCCCAGTTCAAACCGGTCTTGGGATCGTTGGCCCCGGCTCCGGCAGCGACATTGTAGGCTTTTTTGTTGACGGTGATGCTCGCGGCATTTTCAGACCCATTCCCAATGATCAACCGCGATTTCCCGGCTGTCGGCAACACACCTGCGGCCTTGGCGCCTGGAGCGTCGCGCGAGATCAGCGAGATCGCAGTCTGATCGCCCTCAGATTTTAGTTTCACCGTCAGACCGCCGGATCGGCCGGTAAACGTCAGTGCGGCCGACACCTTGTCGATCTTCGCCGCCGTTTTGTTTTCGGTCCAATCGGAGGAAGCCAGCTCGCGGCGATAGAAGTCGATGACCGCCTTCAGGTCGGCGTTGACGGTCTTGCTCGTCTGCTTTCGGAATTTACTCCCTTCCGATTGAATTCCCTCGCCCCCCTCCGGAAACGGCAATCCGTCGTGACTGTCGGCAACCAGCCCGCTGGTGGACGCGTCTGCCTTGGGTGTGGCGGACATCGGCTTTCCGAGTACATCGACGTCGAAGCTTACTTCGAAAGTGTACTTCTTGCCAAAGAACTCACCCGGTTTGGTCATCTTGGCGGTCCCGCGAGCCCGGTCCTCTTCGATCACGATGGCTCCGGCCACGTCACTGTTGCCGCTGCCGCCGATGCTGGAATTGTCGGCCCAGAGTTGCATCGAGTGAATATTGTCCTCGGCATCGATCAGTAATTTGACCTGTGGTGTGAATTCGAAATACTCGTCGGCACTCTTCTTTCCCAGTGCCCCCTTCAGTTTCGCCAGATTGAGCGGCTGTTCGGAAAGCACGATCGTCGTCATCGGCTTGTCGAACTGTTTCATCTCGTAGGCCACCGCATTGGGCAGTTTGTAGGTCTTGTCTCCGATCGTCAGTGTGCCGGAGTTGGCGAGTCGGGGCGCGCCGGCAAGTCGCTTCGCAGGCGTCGAATCGCGCGTCAGAACGGGAACGTCAAAACTGATCTCGGCTGTATAGACTTTGTCAAAGAACGAGCCGGGTTCTTTCAATGTGATGGTACCGCGCGCCCGCCCGTCCTCCACCAGTGCGTCGCCAGACAAAGCGTCCCCCGAACCGCTTCCCGGAGTCTTATCGGCGACCAGATCCAATCGCTGCGGTCGGTCGTCCTGATCCAGTACGATCTGCAGGTACGGCTGTGGCCAGGTCAGAGAGCTTTCATTCGCGTTTTTGTCCGTGCCTGTCTGCTTGAGATTCGCCAGCAAGGTTCGGTCATTGACCGGCTTCTGGGTCGCCACGATTTTTGTGGACCATTGGTCGTTCTCGAAGACTTCGTACGCGATGACGCTCGGCAGCTTATAGGTATTGCCATCCATGACCACGGTCCCTTCGCTGGGAAGTTTCGGCAACTTATCGATTCCTTGCCTGGGTTTGTCTTTTCGCTTCGGGAGCTCGACGGGTTTGGCAGCCGTCTCCTTGTTCTTGGGAGTGCCGGCCGCGGCCTTCTTCGCACTCTTTTCGGCCCGTTCGGTTTTC
>JAPLOC010000127.1 GCA_026692825.1 Planctomycetota bacterium
CGCCCCAACGTCGCGAACTGCTGCAAGACCCGCTGACGCAGATTGAGCCGCCAGTTTCCCGCTCCCCGCATCTGCTGTTGAACCAGTTCAAACCGGGCGTCATCCCGGCCTTCCTGGAAGAACCGCTCTCCGTCCCGAATGCGGAACCGCCGCTTGACCTGGAACCGCGCACGGTCGGCGTCGGTCTCCAGGACCAGAAACGACGTGTACGGTGTCATGATCTGAAAGTCTTCCGACAGTGTGATCACGTCTTCTTTCACACTCTGCGTCTGCCCCTGCGCCAACAACTCGTCGAGTCTCAATCGCGCCCACAGCCTTGGGATGAACGAATTCCCTTCCTCCTCCTGCGCCAGAACAATCGGTGCCGAGAATCGAACCGGCTTCCCATCGAGTTCCCCGGTCACAACCACCTCGCCCCGCTGTTCACCCGCGCTGGGTAGGAACCGCCCCAGGATGACTTGCTGTGACCCCGCAGGCAGGTTCGAGAGCTTGTTCGGATAGACGGCGGCGGTCCGAATTCCGCGGAACTCCACCGCGAGGTTTCGCAATCCCGGACGGACCAGATCGGTCAGCAATTCCACCGCGATCACCCGTCCGGGCCGCTCTTGCGACACGTACCGAACCGTTCCCCCGCCGAGCGCCGCCATCCCCTGCAATACCGGACGTTCGTAAGACGAACCGAACGCGACCGCGTGCATGGTTCCCTGCACACCGTCGTGCAGCCGAGCGAGCTGCTGGGCGAATTCCTGCGGATCGGTCGACCCCGCGGTCACCACGCCATCGCCCAGGTAGATCACCTGGGTCTCGGGGCCGCACTGGGCGAACGCCGACTGACACGCTTTCGCCAGATCGCTCCAACCGAGTGAGGGGCGGTCGGCCAACAGCTTCTGGGCAGCGGCGATTCCCTGCGGGGTGGCGGCCTGTTTCGCCGGGAATGCCCAGGCACAGTCGACATCGCACACGGCGAGATTGAACTTGTCGTTGGGAGTGAGTGACCCCAAGAGCGCTTCGACAAACTCCGACTGTTGCCGACGCTGCCCCGGGTCCATCGAAGCCGACGTGTCAGCGACAATCAGCACGTCGAGCGGCTTGCCGTCGGGAAGAACCTCCCGCTTCCACGCGCCGGCCGCCGGCGGGGTGAACTGCATCAGAAAATAGCCATCCTCGCCTCGTCGATGCGGTATCACCACCAGTTCCGAATTTCGGCTGTCGGCCTCCACGACCACTTCGAAATCGCGGGTCGGGACGTACTCGCTGGCGGCGAACGCCACATTGGCTGCGTGGGGCGTCTGCTCGACCCGGACGGCGTGGCTGGGAGAAGTCACCTTCTGAATGGCGAGTGACGACGCAATGGTCAGATCGAGCGACAAGTCCCGCAACGGATGCTGCCTCAACAGATCGCTTTGCAAGGCGTAACTGTAGCGGTAGCTGTTGTTCCGCCAGGGCAGCACCTGCGTGTAGCTGATTTTGATTCGCTTCTCGGAATGGGCTTCGATCGGAAAGACGCGGGCCTTGAACAGGTTCCCGCCGGTCCATTCGAGCAATCCCGGATCCCGCTTCTCGGCGAGAATGGTCTCGTAGATTTCGCGGGCCCGTTCTTTTTCGACCACGTCCGCCTCAACCAGCTCGTTGCCAATCCACATCCCGAAACCCGAGATCGACGCATCAGCCGGCAGGGGAAACGTGAATACCCCTTCGAGCCTCTGGTCTGTGTGATTGACGAACGACTCTTCGATTTCCGTCCGGGCGATCTGATCGCGAATGTCGACCCGCACCCGGTGATACCCGACCGACAACGGAACATTGCGGGAGTCGATGTTGGCTTCGAGCATTCCCATCGATTCCCGAACCACCGCCCCCTTGAACCCCGCGAGCCATTTTGGCTCTTTGGGAAGCGACGTCAGTTTGCGGTCGTCACCCCGGAAGTACTTGTCCCCTTCAATGGGATGCGCGGCGTTGTCGGGACCGATCAGCGAGAGCGATTGTCCGTTGGCGACCGAGGTGGCAAGTTCGCCGACAAAGAGCCGAATTTCACCCGGCTTGGTGAACTCCACCAAGCCCCCGGGGCCGACCGTAACTTCCGGACCGGTTTCCAATTTCACCAGAGCGGCATTCGCGCCCCGCAACACGCTCCGCACCTGGTCGCCGGGGCGGATCACGAGTTTGCCAAAGATCGGAGTCCAGCGCGACTGGCCGGCCGGTTTGACGCTGACCAGCCCCTGCACGTCGGCGATGTGCCCGAGTCGGCCGTCGTCGGCGAGTTTCTCGCTCACTTCGAATTTCTTCGGATCGACCGCCACATTCCCCACCGCGACCTCCAACACGACCCGCTGATTCGGCCCCAACAGGAGTGCGAGAGGGCGGTCGACGTCCGCGTTGTCGCGCTGCGTGGCGGCTGATTGCGACTGCACGGAGAGGGACGCGAGCTGGTGCGTGAACGCGTCGGCTTTCGCGTCGACCGTCAGGGTGTCTCCTTCATTCACCAGGGTGAAGTGATACCGGTACCAACTCTTGCCATCCTGCGTGAACTTTTCCGCAGGCTGCTGCTGGCGAATGCTGTCGGTGTGGCGAGCGAGGTCGATTCCCAAAAGTTCCAACAGCGCTTGATCGCTGGTCGCGGGGATCGAGCGCAACGGCGAACGTTCCACCTGCGCCAGCCCATTTCCGGTGGAGAGTGTGAACAGCGAGCCATCGCGGAAGACCAGACTGCTCCCATCCGGTGAGTCGATGCGAGCCCAGCCGCGCTGGTCGAGCGAGAGGAGCGAGTCGGTGCCACTCCGTTCGACTCGAATTTCGACCCCGGGTGCTTGGGCGAATTGGTCGAGAATGGTGCCGAAACTCGCTTCGGCGGCCGGTGGCGTGACGGGGACAAAGAAGGCTGCGATTGTCAGCGCGAGGCCGGCGACGCACGCCGACAGCGCTTTCAAGGGGAGACTGAACATGGAACCTCGCGGGGGCGAAGGGACTGTATGGGAACCGGGAGTCGCGGTGACGACTGGCCCGGTGATTGACGGAACGGACGAAACGGAAGCGTTGGGGACAACCCCCTCGGCGGGCCGGCTGGTTCCCCGCGGGACAGCTCCAGGTGGAACACTGCCAGTCGGTTGCGTCGAGACGGCGGCGACCGCAGGAGCGGTCGTGCGGTGCGACTCGAGAAACGCAGCGAGCGAGCGATCGCAGAGTTGGCTGAGGAAGACGGGGTCAGGCTCGGGGAGATCGCGATCGACGGTGGAGATCACCCGCGACAACCAGGCTTCGGACACCGACTCCGATTCCGGGGCGGGCGCAGCGGCGTCGCCGGCGCGGTCGGGCGGCAGATCGCGCTCGTCGCGTTCGGAATCGGGTGTGGGAAACGGGCCATTCATCGGGGCGACTCCGCCGGCAGGTCGAGGTAGCGGGCAAACGCGTCACGGAACGCGACTCGGGCGCGGGTCAGCCGCGCTCGCAAGGCCTGGTTCGAACATCCCGCCCGGCTGGCGAGTTGTTCGATTTCTTCACCGTCGAGATAACGTGCCGCCAGCAACGAACCCTGCTCAACGGGAAGTTCAGAGAGCGTTTCGCGAACCAGCTCGGCGAGTTCGCGGGAGGCGAGCGTGTCGGAGGGGGGGGCGGTGTCGCTCCCTCCGGGGCGAAAGTATTCGCCGTCCTGTTCAAACAACCGGGCGGCGGCCTGTTTGAGTCGATCGGAGCGTCCCTGTTTGCGGTAGTGGAGCGCCACCTGACGTCGGGCGATGCCACACAACCACAACCAGAGACTGCCGCGTGAAGGGTCGAATTGCTTCGCCCCGCGGGCGGCGGCGAGAAAGGTCTCTTGAACCACGTCGGCGATTTCGGATCTCTGAGGCCCGAGCAGGCGCGCGACAAACCGCCACACCGCCGGTGCGTGTTCGTCGTACAGAGACTGCCAGGCGACAGGATCACCGCCGGCCAGCCCCTGCGCCAAATCCAACTCGGTCTGGCCCACCATGCGGAGGGTCTGTTCCAGGGATGAAATGTGCGTCAGTGGTTCGAGAGAAGCGGAGCATTCACTCCGCGACTGACTAGGATATGCGCCCCGGGGTGAAATTGTGACGGAGAAAATTGAGATAGGTGGGAAATTGGTCCTGCGGAGCAGGGTGGAGTGGACGATTCCTGTGACTGTCTTCCGGTCGTTCTATACGGAGCGCGATACCAATTGAGACACTTCGCGCTTGAGACCCCTGCCCCCTTGAGGGGCAGGTGAATGAGATCGGAGGCTA
>JAPLOC010000128.1 GCA_026692825.1 Planctomycetota bacterium
CCACTGGTGACTGGACCGACCGCTCCGCAGGGTGTCGACCCCAGCCAGCTTGGCGCGCGGGGGGAACCGCTGCTGGTCGAATTCGGTGATCTGCCGGTCCGCATGTACCAGGTCACAATGACCGGCGACCCCGAGTCGGCCTGGAGCGAACTGCACAACCGCGTTCGCGCGGTCCTCACCTCCGAACCGTCGAACGCCGTCGCCGAGAGTGACAACGCATCAGAACCCGCCGCTTCCGAGAAACGGATTCTGGAATTGGCCAGCCAGCTTGAACCGAGCGAGGAGATCGCTCGCACGGGTGGCGTGTTCCGGTTTTCGGAATGGTTTGCCGGCGCGTTCTCGATTCGATATGGAACGGGAGAAACGCGAGCCGACCAGATTCGTTCGGGTCGACTTGTCGCCTGGGGTCTGCTGGTCCCGAATGGAACCGATGGATGGCGCATTTTCCAATTTGAACGGACTGGAGTAGCGACCGAAGCCGACCGGTCACAGATTCCCGCCCCTCCCGGCGGCATGCGAATTCTCGCGACGGGGAGCGAAGCAGCCGGCCGACTCGTCGCGTTTCGCGGCTCCGGTCGGCTGAGTGACTGGCGCGACCATTTTGCGAGCTGGTTCGCCGGTCACAAGTGGGAGATCGCCCGCGAGTGGGGCGGCTCACTCGATACCACCGGCGCGCTCTATCAACGCATTACTTCCCGTGGATCGGAATGGGCCGAGATTCGTCTGCTGCTCGACGACGCCGGCTCAATCCGTGCCGTGGTACAGATTTACGGGGCGGGGGATTAGAATGTCCCTCCCTACGAAAGGAACACAATGAAAGGCGCACCCGGATTCTTACTGGCGGTGGGGCTGGGCCTCATCGGAGCGTTGGTCAACTGGCTCTACCTCGCGCAAAAGGCGCGCCAGTTGGACCATCTGGACTTCGTCGGGATCACCGAAAACGTCACGATCAATCCTGGCGATCGATTCCGAGAAGAACACTTTTTGCGCATTCCGGTGCCGCAACATGCGGTGGGGGGGTTGCAAAAGGCCGCCGTCACCTGGGCGGCACTCGACACCATCGTCGGGATGCCCGCGACGAAGAGTTACAGCGCGGGAGAGATTCTGCTCTGGCAGGATCTAAAGACTCCCGCCGTCACCGATCTGCTCGACACTTTGGGGCCAAACGACGTGGCGGTGGGGGTTCCCATCGATACTCGCACAGTAGTCGTGCAGAATTTGAACCCGGGAGCGTCGGTTTCGTTCATCGTCCCGCGTATGGGGTCTCTGGGGGCGACCCCCGTGGCCGGTACGACGCTGCCGGAATTTGTCGGGCCATTCGAAATTCTGGCTCTGGGGACACGCAAAGGAAATCTGCAACTGTTGCAGACTTCCGGGGGCAGCTCGGCTCAGGAGACCACCATGACGATTCGCGTGAAGTCGATCAACGGTGCCCCGGAAGAGAAATGGCGGCAGCTTCTCGACGTCATGCGGCAAAGCAACAGCCAGCCATTGAGCGTCATGCTGCATTGCAAGACGATTGGGAAGAAGGGGGG
>JAPLOC010000129.1 GCA_026692825.1 Planctomycetota bacterium
GCGACAGGTTTTAATCCAACCAAACGCGCTTGCAAATCGCCGATCTGACTGGCCAGCGTGTGGTCGAGGCCATAGCCACTCTGGGGGGCGGTTTGGTCGCGAAGTCGGCCGGTTCCGCCGAAGAAGGCGATCACGGCGAGCGCCAATACGGTGATCGCGCGGCCGCCACGCGAAAACAGCAGTTCGCTGGAATTGATCGTGTACACGCCCGAGAAGTTCGCCTCGTACCACGCCTGCCCGTTCAGGCCCGCGACGATCCCCGCCACAATCGCGGCGGCGGGCAATTCTCGCAGGCACAAGACGGCGAACGCTACCATACCCGCGAAGGCGAAGAGTTCTCCCCAGACGATTCGCCGGGCGTTGAACAGGAACAAAGCAACGGCGGCCAGAATCACCCCGATCGCTCCCGCGCCGGCGTAATCGAATTGCTCCCACAGCGCTCCGTACCACAGTGGAAAGTAGAATGCTGTCGCGGAAAAGACCGGTTGCGACTCTCCCAGGTACGCCATCGAGGAAAATTCCCGGATTGCGGTGTACTCGACGCCGTAGACCAGAGTCGGCGACAGCAGTGAGTGGTAGTGCCAGGGATGGATCAGCGTCATCAGCACGCAGCCAGCGCCGACAACCCACAGATGCTTCCGGGCGGCGGAAGACAGCGACGTGGCCCCGCCGAGCAGCCCCCCGACCGTCTCCCCCAACGCATACAACAGCAGGCACACCAACCCGAGGAACGCGCGGGAATCGAGGTTGCACCAGATCAGAAACACGGGGAGCAGAACCCACAGTCGGGGCGGGGTTTTCGTCTCGGGATCGCTCCCTTTTTCGCGGAATCTGTGCAGTGTCCAGAACAGGATCGACAATCCGAGAAATGTGATCAGTGTCGGATGGGCGGCGAACCGCAAGTGGCACGCCACGAGGGCGAACGCCGCGCAGATCGAGGACCACCAGCTTGGCACCCCCCGCCGACTGATATGTGCCAGGAACCCGAAGGTGATTGTGGCCAGGAGCGCCTTGAACACCGAAATTCCGACGAAACCCGAAATCCCCAGCGACTCGGCTCCGGTATAAACCGACGCGAGCAGCAGATCAAACGCCCAGGTGAGGTGGGGCCAGGGACGCTCAGAAGCCGTTGATGAGAAGACGTCGGTCGCTGGCGGAAGAAATCCATGGCTGGCGATGTATTGGCCGGTCTTGATTTCGACCAGCGTGGCTTCTTCATTGATCTTGGTACTGGCGAGCAGAAACGCCAGCAGCACCACCGCCCAGCGGATGACGAAGTCTCCACGGATTGCCTCGTCTTCTACGAGTTCCGGAGTCAGCTCTTCGTATTCGTCGACCGGTGCCTCCTGAACAGGCGGAACCGCCGTCGATTCCAGCGAGCCAGTGGTGGGAGTCTCCGATCCGTTGGCCGTCTCCGTGGCGGGGGTTGACGGTGGAGTCGGAGGGGTCGCGGGAGTCTCGGAAGTGGACACAGACACTCTCATGCAGTGGCCGGTACCGTCGGCGTAACCCGAACAGTTGGCGGCGGTTGAACGTATGGTCGGTCGCCGAGGGAATCCTCGAGAATCGATCCCTCACTACGCCGGTTTTTGATCGCGTTGAGGGAATTATTGTCAGGAATTGTGCGCGACTGGCAGGAGATTCGCTCACAGCTCGGGTACTACACTAGGTCCGCCCCGCGTGGATGGTCAAGCCGACGGGGGGCGGGGTCGCTGATTTCGTTGAAACTGTGGTTCCCGTGACGGAGGATTGCTATATAACACCCCCTCATCCAGCCCGCAGTGTCGGCGTTCGCGTTCCGCCACGCGAATTCCGCTTCCCGTTGCCACCCCGACCTCCATGCCAACCGATCTGACGCTCCCCGACCCGGCCCCTGTTTTCGAACTGCTGGAAGGGTTCCGCCGATCGAAAGTTCTGTTCGCCGCCGTCGAGTTGGGGGTTTTTGATGCGTTGGAGTCCGGGCCGATCGCACTTGGTGACCTTGCCCAACAGTTGAATTGCCAGCAGGACACGCTCGGGCGGTTGCTGGACGCCTGCGTGCAGAATCAGCTCCTGACCCGGGATGACGCGGGGTATCACAATACCCCGGCCGCCGCGATGTACTTGTGCCAGAGCAGCTCCCGGCGAATGACCGGCTACATACGTTACTCGAATGACGTCTTGTGGCATTTGTGGGCAAAACTGGAACACGCCGTTCAAGAAGGGACACACCGTTGGAAAGAGGTTTACGGCTGGGATGGCCCAATCTTTTCCCACTTCTTCAAGACAGAGGAGTCGAAGCGTGAATTCCTGATGGGAATGCACGGTTACGGGTGTTTCAGTTCGCCGGTCGTGGTGTCGGCGTTTGATTTGACGCCGTACCAGACGTTGGTGGATCTGGGGGGAGCGACCGGCCATCTGGCGGTCGCGGCGTGTGAACGGTACCCCCACATGCAAGCCATCGTGTTTGATCTTCCCGATGCGACACCATTGGCGCGCGAGATGGTGTCGGCGACCCGAGTGGCGGATCGAATCAGTGTGATCTTTGGAGACTTTTTTGTCGACGCGTTGCCGACCGCAGATCTGTTCGCGCTGGGACGCATCGTTCACGACTGGGCGGAGGAAAAGATCTTGCGTCTGCTGTCGCGGGTGTATGATCGACTTCCGTCGGGTGGGGCCATTTTGATCGCCGAAAAGCTGTTGTGGGACGACAAGACCGGCCCCCGCTGGGCTCAGTTGCAGTCGCTGAACATGCTGGTCTGCACGGAAGGAAAAGAGCGTTCACTGCAAGAATACGCGGCGATTCTTGAGCGGGTGGGGTTTGTGGATGTGCGTGGCGTGCGGACTGCGACGCCGTTGGACGCCGTTTTGGCGACCAAGCCGTAGCGTTCACCCGGACAGCCAGATCGGGCATACCGGAGTGTGGTTGAAGTGCATCCAATCTGGCGAAGCGGGTGGGATGGTGCGCGTTTGATATCTGTAAATCCAGAACTCGAAAACTGGGTTCACAACAAATTCTCTGTGGCGGTGTTTGAGCCTTGTCGGTGACTAAAGCCGCAGGGGCGGATTCACAAAGCGAACGACGAATTGATTCGGATCGCGGTGAGTTGTCGAGAGTGAAGCGTGCGTGGGATTGGAGTCCTGGTTCGCAGCGCAAGTGCTCTTCGCGAGCTCGCCCCATTGGAACACAGAAGATGGACATGTCGACGCTGGGGTATTTTGATCCTGGTTCGGGAAGCATGCTGGTTCAGGTGCTGGTCGGTGGAGTGGCCGGTGCGTTGGTCTTCGCGCGCTACCTCTGGGAACACTTTTCGGTCAAGGCGTGGTTGCGTCGCGAGCTGTTCGGTGCTTCGTCGAAGGCGTCGCCGTAGTGCGAATTCTTGTTTCGCCGCGCAGATTCTCAATCGCCCAAATCGGCGAACCACTGGTTGATCTGGCGCGTGACGGTCGCTGACGTTTCAGGGATGCAAACAATTTCCCACCGTCGAACAAGCGAGGGGCGTAACAGGCCGTTGCCCGTCTGTCGCGGTGACCGCCGTTTTTTCCGCCCATTGGACATCGGACCAATGCCTTGGAAAATCCCAGGGGAGTCTGGGGGGACAGAGTCCCCCCAGCTCGGGTGCGACAGCATCGCATTTGTCGACGGATACTCCCTACCAATTCAACCGGCAGTGCGATTGTTTTGGTTGCGGCACCGCGATGCGGGGCCGTGGTGTGTGGCTCGGTGGCGTGTGATTCACTCGGCGGCAAAGTCGTGACTGCCGACTCGGGAATCATGGACGGGGCGGGTTTTGAACCGGGGTCGTATCGCGATCGTGATGGCCGGGTTCTCTACGGCGATTCCGGGCGGGTTTTCCGTGCGCTGATGTCCC
>JAPLOC010000130.1 GCA_026692825.1 Planctomycetota bacterium
CTCCCCACTGAGTCAGGTAGTTTTCGTCGACATCGCACAACGCCACAAAATTCTGGCCGGCGAGTTCGTCGATGTTGTGGCCCCCTTTGTTCGCCACGCCGACCGCCGCGATGTTCAGTTTCTCGTTCGGAGATTGCGATGCTCGAACCGGAGTTCCCGAGACGTGCAGGCCGGCTGCGAGGAGAGAGGCGGCTGCGGTATGTTCGAGAAACGCGCGACGGGAAAGCGATTGACTCATGATTCGAGTTGTCTCGAGGCAGGTCCAAGGGGCGGGCGAAGCAATGGATGCACGAAGCCAGATGTTCGCACGCCGGGCGGTCGCTGTAAAGCGAACGTTTGCGCGGGGTGGCTAAAGCAGGGGGCTGACGCCGCCCCGCTCGCCTGGGTTAACTGCGCGCTAGGTCGCTGAAGATCTCGAGTTTGGACGTGTCTTGTTGCACGTCGCGTCGCGGGGCGGTGAGTTTTCTGGAAGTCGCCACGTTGGCCGCGAGTTCGATGGTGACGTCGGAGATAGTGTTTTTCGCATCGGCTTTCGCCGGGCGGGAGTCCGCGATCGGCATCGCAAAGGACCAGATCACGCGCGACACGCCTCCTTCGGTGGCTGGCCGGGATGGTTCCGCTGGGATGATTGCGGATTCGTAGACTGTCGCGACTGGTCCTCCTTCGGTCGCCGTCTCCACGAAATCGAGCGCGGCGTCGAAGGCGGGGGGAGGATCTACCTCGGTGAAGATTCCCTGGGCGGAAATCGCGGAGACTTCGAGGCCGACTTCAAAGGCACTCGTGACCTGTTGGGACGAGGTATTCGTTGTCGCGCCCACGGTTTGCACCGAACTGGCGAATTTCGTCCCCACACTGACCAGATGTGAGACAACCAAGTCGGCGCGGGGAGTACCCCTTCCTGTGACGAGATCGTATCCTACCCCCGCCTTCAGAATGGTCGTTCCCGATTGGGTGCTTCCGGTGACCACGTCATGAAAATCGGTCGCCGGCAGATTGTACAACGCGGGGAGAAGTTCCGTCTTGCCATTGAGAGGGGCCTTGCCCGCGAGGCTTCGCCCCTGGCCGACGATCGCGACGAGGGCAGCCCACTGGGGTGCCCCGGCACTCGTCCCGCCAATCGTCAACCAACTTCCAGCGGTGGCACCTGACGCGGTAAAGTAGACGTACACTCCGCTGGAGGGGTTGGCGTCGTAGGCGACATCGGGGGTTGTCCGTTTGGTGGAACTCTGGGTCACCGTGGCTTGAAACGAGGGCTTCGCAATGTACTTGCTGACGCCGCCACCACTGCCGCTCCAGCCCGATTCTGAGAGATAATCGGAGCCAGAAAGGCTCAGCGTCGTTCCGCCGACAGATACAACATTGGACGAGACCGACGGGTACAGCGGGACGGCCCCGGTGTCCCCCGATGCCGCGACAAATGTGATTCCCGTGTGGCCGGTTGGTGTTGTCAAAAAGGTGTCGTTGGTGGCCTCCGTCGAGGTTTCCGTCCCCCCCCAGCTCAGCGAGATCGCAACGACCCCCGATTGCTTCCGCGCGTAGTCGACCGCGCTCATCAAACTGCTCAAGCTGGAGTTGTAGGATTCGACCAGCAGGATATGCGCCCCCGGAGCGATCGCATGGGCCCATTGCACGTCGAGCGTCGTCTCTTTCGCCCAGCTCGCGTCGTATTTGGGTGTGCCCTGGGGCGCGACCTTTGTGAGGATGGGATTCCCCTTTCCGTCCGTCGTCGGTAACCCAAACCGCGCGTTGAATGCCGCCAGGTCGGACGTGATGTTGGGGGCGTCATACGCGTTGACAATGGCAATTGTCTGCCCGGTTCCATCCCCCTTGATTCCGCCGAAATTGATCAGGTCGAACCCGTAGGCATGCGCCATCTGGGCAGGGGTGTATACGGTGAGAACCAGTCTCGCTTCCAGCGACTCGATCCCCAGGGAACGCCCCCCACCCGAACGCCGCCGCGACCGCACCGAAGACAACCGACCACCCGCCATCCGAATCCAAGACCACATGCAAACACCTCGATTCCTGAGTTGCGATGAGCTGCGGATTCCGCATTCTGAGAAAGCCTACCCACGCTTTTCACGTTCTACAATCCACAAAAACAAGCCTTTTTTGAATTTCTCAAATTAAACTGGAAGTACTCAAGTCTGCTTCATTTCAATATATTAACACGCCATTCTCAATTTGAGACTCGGGGGGCAGTGTTGGTTGACACGCGATTGACGGTGTGGCGGGTTTGTTGAACGGACCACGGCATCTTTGCCAATCTTTCGCAGTCGGTACCACCCCACCGCGGCGAACGAACCACCCGATCGTTCGCCGATCCTCAGGAAACGAACGGCCTCACGGATTCACGGTGGAACTCTGGCGGGATGCAAGGATGTCAAATCGGTTTGCGGGTGCGGAGCGTTTGGGGGATCGTCGCCGACGTCGGCTGGCGACTCAGATTGACGCGCCCCCGGAAACCGACCTTTCGGAAGATACGCTTCCTCCGCCACGGCGGCGCTTTGAATTCCGGGTCGATTCTCCCAACACGACGCCGACCGCGCCGGAATTGCCGCTCGAGAAACTCGTTCCGTTGGCGTGGTGGAAATACTCCCTCGTTGCCACCGCCACGGTGATCGCCATTGGCGTTTTGGCCGCCGCGAATTGGTACGCCACAGAACTGGCGGCGGTTGGTGGACCGGGTGTCGAAATGCTGCTCGACGCCGCCACCAATCCCCTGCCAACGGCCTTTGGCGCACTCCTTTTGACTGTCGCCAGTCTATTCGCGTGGCTGACTGCGTGGGGGCGATCAAGGAGTGTTCGCGACTTTTCCGGCAGCTACCATCGCTGGCACCGCATTGCGATCGCCGCGTTCGCGTTCGCAGCCGCCCACGCGCTTCGGCTGCACCACGTATGCGTTGCGACCGTGGTC
>JAPLOC010000131.1 GCA_026692825.1 Planctomycetota bacterium
CTGGCCGAGAAGGCTCCGGAAGCCGCCGCGAACTAGTTTCCGATACTCGGAAGCGACCATCGATCCGAATCGCGACTGGTGGGTAGCGGCGTACCGTCACCGCTTCCTGATGGGCGCGGCTCGGTGACAAGGTCGCGTTTCGATTGCGTAATTCGCCGCGTCTGGGAGATGACTCTCTCAGACGCGGCGGTTTTTCATTGGAAACACCGCTTCGGAAGCAATCGCTTCCACGACAAATAGAGGCTTCCATGCGTCGAGTTCTGGGAATCTGCTGTCTGCTGATGTCGTTCGTCGGCTGCGACGGTGCCGCGCCTCTACCCACCAGCGGCGGTTGCTTAAGTCCCACCGACCCCGACCTCAAGATGCTGAAAAAAGAGGTCACCAAAGCGCTCAAATCGGAAGATCCAGGGGAGTTTGACTTCGAACTGACCGACGTTTCCGGTGAACCGATTCGCAAGTCCGACTTTGAAGGGAAAGTGCTGATCGTCGACATCTGGGGAACGTGGTGCCCCCCCTGTCGCAACGAAATCCCCCACTTCAAAGCGCTCCACGAGACGTACGGCTCCAAAGGACTGGCGATTGTCGGTTTGAATAGTGAACGGGGACCTCCCGATGCCCAGGCCCAATCGGTTCGCGACTACAAAAGCCGGGCCGGAATCCCGTACCGGTGCGCGATCATCACCGACAAAGTCCTGAACCAAATCTCGCCCTTTGAGGGGTTCCCGACCACACTCTTCTTTGACCGCAAAGGCAAGCTTCGGCTCAAAGTCGTGGGGTACAACGACATGATCGTGCTGCAAGCGATGGTCGAAGCTCTACTGGACGAATAGCCGACGCCGCCAGGAAGGCGCATTCCTGGCACGCAGACTCAACGCGGTTGAATTTGAGGCGATGTGGAGCCGTTTCCGTCAGGAAGCGATGGCGATCAACCACTCCCCGACACGAGTGGTTCCTCAAAAGTACTTTGTTTTTTGCTACATGAAAATTCGGTCAGTATCTTTGTGTTCACCGCCCTACTGGGGCTGCGACGCGGCAAACACATTGAATTCAGGCCAGAAGGGGGCGCTCGAAAGGCGGATGGCGACTGGTGTTCGCGACAGCCCAATCTGTCATAAGAGGATTGGGTTTGTAGACGCGAATCGTCGGATTGGACGCCACCCGGGGTTTAAACAGGCTGTCTCAAAATGAGCGACTTCCGGCCATGGCCCATGGTTGACTCAATATGATGCAGTGTCTCACTTTGATTCGTTCCGCAACATAAAATAAACAGTCACTGCTCTGTTCGGCCCATTCCAGGGTCTGGAGTCAAATGGAATTTCCTGAAAAGTCCGATTCGTAAAGCATTTGTTAACAGGACGTTATGATTTGTTTTTATGAAGTTTCGAAGACCGTTTCATGGACATTTCGTCCAGGTTTTGATGCGCTGGCACCGAATTTGTTCATACATCGCAACGCCGCGGTGCGATCTGAGTTTCGCACCGAGAAACGACCCTGGAACCACACCGATCCGATTACGCCCCGCCGATCGATCCGTGTTGTCAACGAAGTGAAACGCCTCGATGAACTTGCCTGCTTACCTTGTCCTGAGTCGTGATTCTCAACTCAGCAAAGATCTCCAGGCGGCCTTGGATCACTGTGCATCCGTGATTCATCTGGAGACCCTTGCCGAGCTGCGACAGTACACGGGACGGTCCGTGCCTCGTGGGGTTTTGCTCGATTTCCGTAACCCCAGTTCGGGTGGTCACGACGAAGCCGAGTTGGTTAACGAAGTCGCGTCGATGGCGGGGGGGCTAACCGGCTGGGTGCTGGCTCCCAATCCATGCCCCGAGCCGATCCTGCGTGCTGTCGCCGGGCGGTCGTTCCGGGTGACGCATGGCGAAGTGTCGAATGAAAAACTGGCGGACGACATGTTGTCGACGATGACTGTGGCGTTCAACGACCGGTCGACGACCCTGCGATCCAACGGGACA
>JAPLOC010000132.1:0-1152 GCA_026692825.1 Planctomycetota bacterium
GCAATCTCGACGACCTTTTGATGTCGTCGCTGAAGCGAGCAGTCGCGTTCGTACAAGTGAACGAGGTTGCCATGCTTGTCGCCTAGCAACTGCACTTCAATATGCCGGGCGCGTTGAATGTACTTTTCCACAAACACTTCGTTGGAACCGAACGCGGTCAGCGATTCGCGCTGTGCCTGTTCGAGCGCGCCGGCGAGGGCGGCCGGCTCGGTGACGACCCGCATCCCGCGTCCCCCACCCCCTTTGGCCGCCTTCAGAATGATCGGATAACCCAGCTTCTCAATCGCCTTGCGGGCGTCATCAAGATGGCGGACGGAACGAGCCGTACCCGCGAGGATTTGCACATTGGCCAGTTTGGCCAGGTCGCGGGCCGCAGTTTTGTCGCCAAGCTGCTCGAGAACCTCGGCCGAGGGACCAACGAAAGCAATCCCCGCCGCGGCGCAGGCGCGGGCCAGCGCCGGGTTTTCCGACAGAAATCCGTACCCGGGATGAATCGCGTCGACACCGTACTTTTTCGCCAGCGTGACGATCGCCTCGGGATCGAGATACGACCGCAGTGGTTCCCCCGCTTTGCCGACGAGGTACGCTTCATCCGCCTTGAAACGGTGCAGGGCGTAGCGATCTTCGTTCGAGTAAATCGCTACGGTGCGAATTCCCAGTTCGTGGGCGGTTCGAAATACGCGGATGGCGATCTCGCCGCGATTGGCGACGAGCAACTTCCGAAAAGTCTGCATTCAGGAATGGCGGGCTGGACGTGAGGAGAGAGTCGATCGATTCGGGTCAACGAAACAACCGGGGGCGAGCGCGGCAGCCCCTCGCGGTTCAATCAGCGGATGAATTCATCCGATTTCCGGTCAGAATAGCAGCCGTCACCGGGATTCTCCATCGTTACGCGTCACACCTTGCGTTGCCATCGTTCAGTCGGGATACTAATTGCGCGAGGCTTTAATCACGAGCGCACGTTAGTCAACCACTGGCTGGGGTCATGGCGGATTCGAAAATCAATGAGGGGGCGTCCGCAGGTGAACCCGGCGATGGGTCGCCCCGCGGTTGGTTTCCCACTCAGGTTGGGGATTATCGGATTCTGCGTGAGATCGGGCATGGCGGGATGGGGGTGGTTTACGAGGCCGAGCAGATTTCGTTAGGACGACA
>JAPLOC010000132.1:1166-2971 GCA_026692825.1 Planctomycetota bacterium
AGGACGACAGGTCGCGCTGAAAGTGCTGCCAGGTGCCGTGCTGGCGAACGATCCGCTCCGCAAGCGATTCGAGCGTGAGGCGAGAATCGCAGGGAAGCTGCATCATTCGAACATCGTTCCCATCTTCGGTGTTGGAGAACACCAGGGAGTGATGTACTACGCGATGCAGTTCATCACCGGGGTGGGACTGGACCAGTTGCTGCACGAACTCCGCAGGCAACTTGAAAAACCGCTCGGCCAGTCGCCCGGAACTGTGACCCCACCTTGGGCTGGTGAATCGGGCTGGCAGGTCGCCGCCTTGGCCCATGCCCTCGCCGAAGGTCGGCTCGCCGGCGGAGTGCCAGCGAGTGAAGTACCCCCCAGTGGCCCGCCGGCGGGAAGGGTGGAAACCTCGCCCGTGAAACCGTCGGCACCAACGATTTTCGTACCTGGCCAACCCCGTGCGAAACCCGAGGGGGCGGGCAAGCCCCGCACGGAAGTCCCCGGGGCGGCACCGGTGAGACATCCACCCAAAAATCCACCGGTCGAAGTTCGCCGCAGTTTGCCGACGGAAGTCGCGGCGGCACAGACCATGATCGGGGCGGGGGTGACGGATGAACCCACGCATCCCGAACCGCCTCCCACCCTCGCGGATAGTGATCCCAACGACGTGGCGGCGTGGAGGATTCCGTCATTGGCGGGAGGCATACCGGCCAAGTATTTTCCTGGAGTGGCTCGGATTGGCGTGCAGCTCGCCTCGGCATTGCATTACGCGCACTCGCACAACGTTTTGCACCGCGACATCAAGCCCGCGAACCTGATGGTCGACTCTGATGGAAATATCTGGATCACCGATTTCGGTTTGGCAAAGGCGACTGACCAGGGGGATTTGACCGTAGCCGGAGACGTCTTGGGGACGTACCGCTATATGGCTCCCGAGGCTCTAGCAGGGCGTACCGACGCCAAAAGCGACGTCTACTCGCTGGGGTTGACGCTTTTTGAAATGCTGGTGCTGAAACCCGCGTTTCCCGCCCGTGAGCGGCGCGGAAACTACAGCGAGTCGACCTCGGTCACCGTCCCGCGGATCGACCGGCTCAACCCGGCGATTCCCCGCGACTTGGCGACGATTGTGCAAAAAGCGGTCGAAGCCGAACCGTCGCGGCGATACCAGACCGCTGGCGAACTCGGGGACGATCTGCAACGGTTCCTCAGCGATGAACCGATTCTCGCCCGGCGGATCTCGCCCATTGAACATCTGTGGCGCTGGGCGAAACGGCACCGGACCGTGGCGCTAGCGGTGGCGACAGTGGCCGTGTTACTGGTGACCTTTTCCGTCGTGATGTCGGTGATGAACTATCGGCTCGCGACGCGGACGGAAGAGCTGATTAACGAACGGAAACGTGCCGACGACGCCGAACGGAAGAGTTACATCGAACAGGTCGAACGGCTGATGGTGGCCAGTCCCGCGACGGTCCCCGAATTGATCTCGTCCCTCAAGCGGGCGAAGGTCGATATCCAGGAGATACTTGTCGAACGGCTCGCAAGCACTTCTGATCCGGCGCAGAAATTACGGTTGCTCGCGGCGCTCACCGCGCTGGGAACATCGCACGCGCAAGAACTGTGCGAACTGACACCGTCGCTTCCGCACTCCGATGCGCAGATTGTTCTGCCGGTATTGCGCAGTGATCGAGCGACCGTGCTGCCGCAACTGCTGCGGCAGTTTAAAACAGAAACGAATGACGAGTCGCGGGCGCACATCGCGTGCGCCCTTTTGGAACTGGGGGAATTTGAACCTGCGGGTCGCATGCTGGCGCTCGGAACCGATC
>JAPLOC010000133.1 GCA_026692825.1 Planctomycetota bacterium
CAGGCTGCGGGTGTTGCGAATCATCACTTCGCCAAGCAAACCGCGAAGCCGTTCGCGATTCCGGGGATCGTGCGGATTGCCCCGTTTGACATACTGCTTTTTGAAATCGGTCTCGGTACGGAGATGCCCCGGTTCCAGCAGCGTCAGCAGGTTGTACAACTCGACCAGGTTGTTCTGTACCGGAGTCGCGGTCAGCAGGAACATGTGCCGGCGCTGCAACGAGTTGATCAACTGCCAATTTTTGGTCGTGCGATTTCGGCAATGGTGCGCTTCATCGACGATCACCAGATCCCAGGGGACTTCGGCGAGCCAAGCCGCCCGCTTGGGGGTCTTCGCGTACGCCAGCGAACACAGGACTTGGCTCGTGTTGGTCCAGAATTCCGGCGAGTCGTCGCTGGCGTTGCGCTGCGGGACCGTGAAATCGAGCCCGAATTTTGCCGACAGTTCGTCACGCCACTGCGAGACCAGTGGTGGCGGAACCAGGATCAAGACACGGCGGGCCAGCCCCCGCAGCAGGTACTCGCGCAACAGCAGGCACGCTTCGATTGTCTTGCCCAAACCGACTTCATCGGCCAGCAAGACCCGGCCGCGAAACTGCCGCAGCACCCGGCGAACCGTTTCGATCTGGTGCGGCAGATGTTCGACGCCGTTCAGCCCCTCCAGGCACAGCAGTTGATCGAAACCGCGGAGCAACCCCAGGCGGGCGTGTTCCAGGTGGAGGCGAATCGCGGGCAGTCCCGCAGATCCCGCCGCCGACTGAAATTCCAATGTTCGGAATCGGAGTGGAATTCCGCCCGGTGTGGTGAAAGCGGCGGGGCGTTCACCCTCATTCTCTGTCGCATCCATGTCGGCGGAGGACGGCTGGCTCGGTTGGCTTTTTCTCGGCACCGCTGAACGCGATGGGTCGATCGTCCTGATCATTCTGGCTGGATCCTGGGTTGTCTCGGTCGATGGCACGAGATCTCGCGTTGCGCACGGATAATCTTGAGTGATTCTGCCAGCAGAACAGTGGAAAATCAACCAGCCTCCACAACCGGTCCCGGTACAACAGGTCGCGCCAGGAGGGCGTTTCGAAGTCCAATGTGGGAATGGACTCGACGGTCATCGGTAGGGGGCATTTCGCCGGCGACGACGAGACAACCCGGCTCAAAACAAACAGACCAGCCCGGCCAGGCCCTGAATCGCCTGGTACACACCGATTCCCGGTTCTCACAAGTCAGCAGACCTGTGTTACCATGCTGATCCGTCCACGAACGGATGTACCCCAAATCCAGCCGCTCGCCTTGGACGGCGATCACAATTCGGGCATCCGCGAGATCCTTGTCTCGCTGCCAACGCAGCTTTTGGATCACGACATCTTCGGCGGTCGGTAAGACGACTTCGATCTGCAAGTCTGGAAGTGGCAGCCGACGCCGACGGGCGAATCGCTGCTGATCATGTGGATCCTTCCCCAGACGAAAAAGTTCAATCTCAAACTTGGTAGGAATGTAGGTCAGGATGTTGCGAATCGTACCCGTCATCAATTCGAGAGTTGTCTGTGGGTTGAGTTCAAAATCCTCCCCCAGGGCGTCCGCGATGGTTTTCAGAACCCCAGAGCGGTATTCGATGACCAGGTCCGCATCCTTGGTTGCCCGGGGGTAGCCGTAGGCGTTGCTCGAAAATGCGCCCACGAGCATATATGGGATCTCCGATTCCTGGAGAACCCGGATGACTCGGGTCAAGGCGTCAAAGCTGGACGGAGGCAGGCTCATCATCCCCCTCGATCACTCGAAACCGCCCCGCCTCCTCAACACGGCGTTTAATCGCTTTCCGTCGCTCCAGTTCCTGGTCCACCATCGGCTCGCTCCATTCCGGTTGTTCGGCCTTGATGAGTTGGATCAGCCAGCGCATCCCGTCATCATACAGGTCGGCTCCCAGCCGAAACTTCTCGGCCAT
>JAPLOC010000134.1 GCA_026692825.1 Planctomycetota bacterium
GGTGCGACCACCTTCGCCGAGTACAAGAAGCACATAGAAAAAGATCCTGCCCTCAAGCGTCGATTTCAGACGGTGACCGTCGACGAACCCGATGAGGCCAAGGCGATCCTCATGATGCGTGGCGTCGCGTCGACCATGGAGAAGCACCATAAAGTGCAGATTCTGGACGAGGCGTTGGAAGCGGCTGTGAAGCTGTCGCATCGGTACATCCCCGCCCGACAATTGCCCGATAAATCGGTCAGCCTGCTCGATACCGCTTGTGCCCGGGTCGCCGTCAGTCTGCACGCGACTCCGGCCGAGGTCGACGATAGCCGAAAGCGAATTGAGGCGCTGCAGACCGAGCTGGAAATCATCGGCCGGGAAAAGGCGATCGGTGTCGACATCGGCAAACGCGAAACCGATGCGAACGAATTGCTCACCGCCGAGAAGGCCCGGCTGGCGGAGCTGGAAACGCGATGGAACTCCGAACGGGCGCTTGTCGACGAGCTGCTCGAACTGCGGGCCAAACTGCGGGCTGGCATTCGCCCGGTGGAAGGAACCGGCAGCAAACTGGAAGCCGCGGCCGCCGCCGCCGCACCGGCGACTCCTCCGGCCGACTCGCGCACCGAGGCCGAACGCGAAACGGAACGACTCGCCCAGATGGCCCAATTGAAAGCGGTCCAGGAGAAACTGACCGCGTTGCAGGGAGAAACGCCGCTGATTCTGCCAACCGTCGACTACCAGGCGGTCGCCGCCGTGGTGGGGGACTGGACCGGAATTCCGGTTGGCCGGATGGCCCGCAACGAAATCGAAACGATTCTCAAGGTCGCCTCGTCTCTCGCCCAGCGGGTGATCGGCCAGGACCACGCGATGGAGATGATCGCCAAGCGTATTCAGACGTCGCGAGCGGGGCTCGACAACCCCAGCAAGCCGATCGGTGTGTTCATGCTGGCCGGGACTTCGGGCGTCGGCAAGACGGAAACGGCGCTGGCCTTGGCGGAAGCGCTCTACGGCGGTGAGCAGAACCTGATCACCATCAACATGAGCGAGTTCCAGGAGGCGCATACCGTCAGCACCCTGAAGGGGGCTCCTCCGGGCTATGTCGGGTACGGCGAAGGGGGCGTGTTGACGGAAGCGGTCCGTCGCAAGCCGTATTCGGTCGTGCTGCTCGACGAAGTCGAAAAAAGCGCACCCGGACGTGCATGAGATCTTCTTCCAGGTCTTCGACAAGGGGTTCATGGAAGATGGCGAAGGGCGGCTCATCGACTTCAAGAACACGCTGATCCTGCTGACGACGAACGCCGGCACAGAGATGATCGCGAGTCTGTGCAAAGACCCGGAACTGATGCCTGAGCCGGACGCTATCGCCAAGTCGCTGCGCGAACCGCTGCTGAAAATCTTCCCGCCGGCGCTCTTGGGCCGACTGGTCACGATTCCGTACTACCCGCTCAGCGACGAGATGCTGGGGAAGATCGTGAAGCTGCAGCTCAATCGCATTAAGAAGCGGGTCGAAGCCCGCTACAAAATCCCGTTCGACTACACCGACGACGTGGTCAAGCTGGTCGTCAGTCGCTGCACCGAGAGTGAATCGGGAGGCCGTATGATCGACGCGATTTTGACGAACACGATGCTGCCCGATATCAGCCGTGAATTTCTGACTCGGATGATGGAAGGCAACGCCATTGCCGGTGTCACCGTTGCCACAGGCGAAGGCGGTTTCCTTTATTCGTTTGCCTGACGATTCACCACTCTTCGCGTGGGCAAGAGGTTGGACCTGACTCCAATTGATGCCTTCTTTTTCATTCATCAACGGAACTTTTGACGATGTCCACGTTTGTGATCTGGGGCGAGAGCGACCATGAGGTTCGTGCCAAATCGCTGGCTACGGCCTTTGCCACGACTGCGGCGAGTGTCGATGACAAGGCCAAAACCATTGCCGGGTTGGATAGGCTCGTTTTCTGGGGCCATGGTGACACCCACAAGTTCTGTACCAAGACGGCCGACGAGTTCGTGACCTATGTGGGCGAATGGCGTAAGAAGAACCCCGGCCTGGCGACGGTGGAAATGCTGACCTGCAACGCCCGCCACCGCCAGACCGGCGCCGCCTCATACACTGACCAGGTCGTGACAGAGCTTTCACGCAAACCCAAGAACTCGGCCAACAAGGTCACGTTCCGGGCCCTGCCGGTGGCCGTGACAAAGA